>NZ_JBQJCE010000012.1:0-51917 GCF_053585065.1 Arcanobacterium sp. (ex Cirak et al. 2026) | reverse complement strand
GTCATACACCGCGGACAACCCCTCGTCGATACTTGAGAAAATGTGGGGTTAAGACGGATGGAAGTCCGTCTGAACCCCACATTGATGAGCAACTTACTTACCGAGTTCGGACTGAGCCTTCGCTGCCTCCTCCACAGCCTTGGTCAAAGCTTCTTGTGCTTTACCGTAGGCGGTCCAATCGCCAGCCTTACGCGCAGCTTCTGAATCAGTGATCGCCTTCTTTGCATCCGACAATGCGGTGTTGAGGCGCTCCGTTGCCGAACTTGTTGGAGCTGAGGTTGAAGGGGCTGGGGTTGAAGGGGCTGGGGTTGAAGGGGCTGGCTTCGCAGCCGGGGTATCCTTGCTCTTCTGATCTGGTTGAGCCTTGGTGTCCTTCGATCCGTCACCCACAGGGGCTTCCTTTTGTCCGGCGATTGCAGCGTCTCCAGCCTTCACACCTGAATTTCCACCAAAGACTTGGTTGAGTGATTCATCGAGGGTAGGAGCAAATCCAACAGTGTCACCGAAGAGAGTGAGCACATACTGGAGCGTCGGATACTGGGTGCCACTAGATGCCTGTACGTACACGGGCTGGACGTACAGCATTCCACCACCCACTGGCAACGATAAAAGATTACCCATCTGCACCTTGGTGCCACGCTGATCGAGGAGGTTAATATCCTGCGAAACACGGGGGTTCGTCACCATCGTGTTTTCAGCCTGACCTGGGCCAGGAATCGTCAGGCCACGAGGAAGATCGAGCAACCTCAGCTTTCCATAGCTGTCTGCCTTCTTGCCAGCTTCGTTACCGGCGTCGCCGGAAGCTGCAAAGAAGCCATTCATGATGTTGCGCTGGGTAGTACCGCCCGGGATGAAGCTCGATGTCAGAGAGAACTCTGGAGACTTCTGCCCCGGCATCTGTAGCGACATGTAGTACGGAGGCTGAGCCTGCGCAGCTGCCTGGTCACGCGCTGTCGGTTCCTTGGGAACCTTCCAGAAGTCGCCACCGGAGTAGAACGACTTGGCATCTGTGACGTGGTAACGCGCAAGTAACTCACGCTGGACTTTGAATAAATCTTCCGGGTAGCGAACATGCGACATCAAATCGCCACTCATCTGTGACAACGGCTTGAGCTGACCAGGGAAAATCCCCTTCCACGCATTGATCACCGGATCCTTTTCATCCCACTGATATAATGTGACTGAGCCATCAAATGCGTCGACAACAGCCTTGACAGAATTGCGGATATAGTTCACTTCCTTCGTGGCTGCTCCAATGAGTTGTCCACGTGAACGCGCATCATTGGTTGCAGCCTCAAGCGACTGACGTGCCGAGTACGGGTAGTTATTGGATGTGGTGTAGGCATCGATAATCCAGACCACTCGCTTAGGAGTCTTCGGATCGCCATCCATATCGACAACCGCCGGCACTGCCTTGGAATCGAGCGTGAGATAAGGAGCCACCTTCGACACGCGCTTGGATGGATCACGATCAAAGAGAATCTGCGACTGATCCGTGACTCGCTCGGAGAAGAAAATGTCAGTGGAGCCAAACTTGATCGCGAACATTAGGCGTGCAAAGGCATCGCCAATCGCAGGGCCACCTTTGCCATCGTAGGTGTTGTTCTTCTGTCCGTTGGGTTCTTTGTCGTCGGGATAGTCAAGTTCCCACGCATTGGTGCCCTTGGGGGCGCCGACGATGGAGTAGTCTGGCGAATTCTTTCCGAAGTAAATGCGCGGTTCATATTCGCCAAGTTCACCGCGCGAAGGAATTCCGCTCTCCCAGAACTTCGGGTCACCCTGTGAGCTGACAGTGTTACCAAAAGCCGCAGCCACACCGTAACCGTGGGTATACACCGTGTGGTCATTCACCCATGACCGACGCTCTTCATCGAGGCCCTGGAGGTTGAGCTCGCGGACGCCAAGCACGGTGTCGCGCTTTTCGTTGTTGACGTTATAACGTCCAACTGTCAGCGGTTCAAGGAACGTATAGTACTGACGATTCTGTTGAAGCTGATTGAACGATGGCTCAACGATATCGGGATCGAGAAGACGAATCTGGGCTGCAGTACGCGAATCCTCCCGTAGCTGTCCAGGTTCTGCCTTCGTCACAGCATCATAGGACCGCGTTTCAATATCGGCGATGCCATATGCATCACGTGTGGCGTTGATGTTGCGCTGGATGTACTCCGATTCAAGTTCGGCAGCATTAGGTGTGACTCGGAAGGACTGTACCAGAGCCGGATAGAGCCAAGAGACGACGAGTGAGACAACAATCGCCGTAGCAATGCCGACGATGGCGGGGCGCCACATTCGTCGGACCGCCGCCCACACAAATGCCAGCGCAATGAGCGCAACGACAATCGATAGAACGGTCAATCCTGGAACCGAGGCATTGATATCTGTGTATGACGCGCCGGAGAAGCGATCGTGGTTTCCGAGCAGGAGCTCGTAACGTGAGAGCCAGTAGTTAACGGCGAGTCCGAGAGCGCCAAGCGCCGCCAGCACTGCCACATGAATTTGAGCGCGGCTGCTCACTTTGAATGAACTCTCAGACATCTGGACATGTCCGCCCATCCAATACAGCACAGCGACGACAACGAAGGAAATGAGTAACAGCAAGAAGAAGAATGTCAGTGCGAGGTTCAAAACAGGCAATGTGAAAACGTAGAAACCGACGTCCCACCCGTACTCAGGATCCGTCTTGCCGAAATCTGTCGCGTTGAACCACAGGAGGAATGTCTGCCAATTACGTCCCATGGATGCACCGAACAACACACCGAGGATCGCTGGGCCTACAAGGTAGGTCAGCCACCAATGTCGGCGAAGCATATCGACTGGTGAGTGCTGAAGCTGCGCGACAACGTCGCCTTTCTTCGCTCCCCTGCCCAATGCAATGCGAGCATTCAGTGCAACCACGATACCCACAGCGAGCACCCCGACAGTACCGAAACCAATCGCAGCACCATATTGGGTCCAAAACACGCGGATCGCTTCGATTTGGCGGAACCACGCCATCTCGGTCCAGAAGTTTGCAAAAATCGTGAGCGCAATGACCAGCAGGCCGAGGATACCCAGCGTCACAACGAACGTGGACATTCCCTTAGCCCTGCCTTGCGCAGTCGAAACAGATGCGGACACTATCCCTCATTCTCTCGTTGAGCGACGCAAAATATCACCTCTAACGCTAACCCATTTCCCCCTGTTGGTACTAGACAGATCGTGAAAATCCGCCCATAGCGTGGTTAGGGTAGGATGAACACGTGAATGATCAACTATCCCCTTCGCAATGCGCTCTTCGAGACGCAGCAGCCGACATTGAATCGCATGTGAACCGCTTTGGCTGGGACGGACCAGTGAGAGTGTTCGCTCTGATTAAGGCTCGCACAGCGCTAGAAGCGAACCCCGCACTTGCCGGCGAGCTTCCTGCCGACGTCGAGGCATCGTCGATCACTAACCCAGAAACGTTATTTTCGGTTGAGCAGGAGGATCTCCCTCACGTCGACTCTCTTGCTGAGCTTTTCGGTCGCATCACCTGGCCGCCGAACGTTGACGGGGCCGCGATCTCGACCGAACGTGTTGTTCTCCCACCCGAGGCGGAAGTCCAGCTCCCGGAAAATGAAGCAGAAGCGATGAACATCCTCAAAAATCATCCCGATCGTCAAGACGTGCGCATCGTCGCCGCCGTCATGCGCGACGGCGAGAAGTGGTGCATCGTGCGAATGCGTCACTTTGACGACGACACGTTGCGTATCTCTTCCCCCGACGCGGTTCCGGGACTGATTGAAGGGCTCGCCTCAACATTTGAATGATAGACATTCGGTGCCTTGCGCCCATACATGGGAAACCCCTCGACAAAAGAAAAAGATGCGGCTCGAAGCCGCATCTTTTTCTTACACGCTCTCACACAGACTTGCCGTGGAGGTATGCCTGACACGAAGTGAGCTTGGAGGTATCGCCCGAAGCAATTGCTTTAACTGTCTCAATCGCACCGGGAGTACTCTCCACTGCCCAGATATTCATCCCCTGAGGCTCGTAGCCGAGGGTCTCTTCGCAGTTTTCCACCGGCGCAAGAAAATCTGTTACACCTTGTGTCGCCGCACCGACGAGTTTGTGTTCGATGCCGCCGATCGGGCCAATCAGACCATTCCAGTTCGCTGTCCCGGTGCCAGCAATCTTGTGATCTCCTCCGAGAGAACCTTCAGTGAGCTGATCATAAATCTCCAGCGCGAACATGTTTCCTGCACTAGGACCACCGATCCCGTCAACCGCATACGTCACCTTGCCCGGATATTGAATATTTTTCACTGCCAGACCTACCCCGATCAGAGATGATCCTGGCGGATACGGACTATCCTTCGGCGCTTGAACTGTGGCAAAGGTAGCCGTAGTGAGTTTTCCATCGCGTTCGACCTGAACTGTAATTTTCGCCCCAGCTGGAGTGACGAACAGGAAACGAGACAGGGAGAGGAATGTGGGGACATCGACGAGTTTGCCGTCAGTTTTCGGTGTCGCAATCCGCTTGATCACGTCTCCAACCTTCAGCGCTTGACCAGATGGAACCTTGTCATCAACCTTTGTGACTTGAAGATCCATCGTCACTTTCTTTCCGGCAAGTTCCATCGCGAGCGCAGCAGCCGTATCTTGCGACGACGTCATCGCTTCAACGTTAAACTTCTCCACCTGAGCATCAGTAACTTTTTCCGGGTAGAGCGCACGAACGGGAAGAGCTTGCTCATCACGGTTGAAAATCGTGGGTAGAACCGCACCGACTGGTGCCCCATTTTCTGGAGTGCCGAAAGCCGAGACAGTGGTCATGAAAAGCTTGGTCGAAGAGGGATAGGTTTTCACATCCGTGACCTTCACCAAAGGCTTTCCTTCAAATTTTCCGGCAGTATCCAACGCCGGTCCAGTGCTCTGAACTAGGTAGGCACTGGGCATCATCAGCGTCGCCAAAAGTAGCACGGCAAACGTCAGCGCGGAAAGAAACTTCGAATTCATTCCTCCATCATGCCCCATCACGGCCACAATTCGTACAGGGAAAACGCCACAAACGAACGCCGTCGGCAGAAAAACGACCACCATTATCGGCCTGACTTCGCCACGCAGGTAAGATGGACGACAGATTTTAGCTCTTGGGAGGAATAATGGCCGAAAACAGAGATTGGGAAGCGATGCTTCGCGCTGTCCTCGGTGATGCCGCGGCGGATAACATCATCGCTCACCTGCGCGAACAGGGCATCGACCCTTCAATTCACATGGAACAGATGGTCACACCGGCAAATTTTGACATGGTGATCAAACAAGTCCAGCAGATGCTTGGTTCACATGGTGACGGACCTGTGAATTGGCAAATCGCTGAGCGCGTGGCTCGTGAAACGGTCACATCAACTCATTTCGATCGTCTGTCTGGTCTCGACGGTGATGCGGCACGGCACGCGTTATCTACTGCGTCGCTGTGGCTGGATGCGGCAACCACCATTGACCCTGCGACTGGGCCGGCCATGGCATTCTCTCGCCTGGATTGGGTCGCATACGCACTGCCGACGCTGAAGAAAATTTTAGACCCCGTCGGCGCAAATATTGCTCGAGCATTTACCGAAACGATGGAAGGGCAGACCGCACACATGCCCCTCGGAGCGCTCCCTTTCAATCCCACGCAAATGGTCAGTGGTCTGGTGGCATCGTTGCTCGGAGTTCAGTACGGAAAGGCTCTCGCACAGCTGGCAGTGAGTTCATTCGGAACCACCGATACAGGCGTGCCGTTGGTTGAAGGGTCTTTCGCTGGGTTGGTTCCAACTAACGTTGAAGAGTTTGCTCAGAGCATCGAGGGATCATCCACCAAGGATGTCGAACTGTATGTCGCAGTCCGTGAGGCCGCCGCCGCTCGTCTCTTCGCACGCGTATCATGGTTGCGCTCGCGGGTGATTGATTCTGTAGCTCAGTTTGCCTCCGGGATCGTGATCGACATGGGTTCGATCGAGGAGCAAGTTCAGGGGCTGAGTTTGAATGATCCGCAGCAGATGGAAAATCTCGATCTGACCGATGTGTTCAGCATGGAGTTCACACCGGCTCAAAAAGATGCCCTTGCACGACTCGAACACCTATTATCCCTTGTTGAAGGATGGGTGAGTGAGGTTTCGGCTCGCGCGGTTGCACCCCATCTACCGAATTTCGTGGCGCTCTCGGAGATGTTTAATCGCCGCTATGCAACCGACAATCCAGCTAAGCATGTCTGGAGTACACAGCTCGGTATGGAGTTGGCTCCAAAGCGTCTTCGCGAGGCTTGCGCGTTCTGGCAAAAGGCTGAAGCGAAGCGCGGCATTGAGGGGCGCGACAAACTCTGGGCACATCCTGATCTCCTTCCACAGGAGCACGACCTTGACGATCCCACGGAGTTCTTCAACGGTGGTTCCTCTCGGATCGATGAGCTTGGTGCTGAACTTGATTCTTTCCTTGAAGATGTGCTTTCTGGTTCTGCAAGCTCAACGGCGCCACATGAACCAAAATTTGGCGACGCCGAAGACAGCACGGTGACCAAGCAGGACGCCGATACTCCTCACGACGATGAGGGTGAAGGAACTCCTCACTCGGATCAGTAACTGCGGTCAGGGGAACTCGCGTAACAGATAGATCTGTCCTGGCGGGCAGGTTATCCACATTGGTGGAAACCTGCCCGCCACTTCTCTGCTATGTCATTACTTTTAATGACATGCAGTTACCAATAGGGATGAATGTTTACTGGGCGAGCACTGACCATGCGGTGGTGGGTCTCGATTCGCGCACTGGTGTCGTGCTTAACGGTTTGAACCGCGACGAGGCGCAGCTTGTCGAACTTCTTGAACGGCCTACCACTGTCACAGAGTTTGTCGAACAGGGTGCAAACGCGGGAATCAGCAAATCTCGAGCCGAAGAAATCTTGACAATGTTGCGCGATGAAAAGCTTCTATGTGCGCATGAATTGCGCGAATATGATCAACAAGCTCTATGGCGCACCCGCGGACGTATTCACTCCAGGGGTGATCAAAGCGTCGGGATCTATCGTGCCGACCACCTCGGAGTGGAAATCGCGCTCGCCCTTGCCAAGGCAGGTGTGGGCTGCATCGGTTGTGCAGATACCTCACATGTGGGAAGCGCTGACCATCCGCTATTACAACGCAAAGGTTTTGGGCTCCCGCGCCACCAGATACTCACCACCGAACTTCGCGCGCTGAACCCAAAGATTCGCATTCCACAGATACGTCCGTCGTATGGGAAAACCGACACAGTATGCGATTTTCTGACAACTTTTCAGCCCGACGTCGTGGTCTTGAGCGGATATCACGCACTCGACCCTTTCGCTTCACGTGCTATTCTCAGCAACGGTATCCCGGTATTCCATGCGTGTATCGAAGAATACGATATCGTTGTTGGCCCGTTTTCTCTCCCGGATCAAGGAACATGCGCGCAATGTCTGTATCTTCATCGCCTTGATGCAGCACCCGAATGGAAGCACCTCGGACCTCAAGCCATTCAAGGCCGTGCAGTGCCACCACATTCAGCTGCCTGTAGTTTGGGTGCTTCTTTTGCCGCACGCGATATTTTGGCTTTTCTCGATCGGGAAGAGATCTTGTTACAGCATTCAGCGTGGATCATTGAACCGACAAACGCTCATCCTGAGCTCAGACCTTTACCCGTTCACCCCGACTGTGGATGTTGCGCAGTCATCGCTTAATAAAGGCCGCGACGGTTGCCAGAACTTCATCTCCATATTTCATTAGCTTTGTTCCGCCAATTCCTTTGACCGCGCCCAACTCACTGAGTGTTCGAGGCTTCGCTAAGGCAATATCGCGCAACGTGGTGTCATGAAAAATCACGTACGGAGGCTTACTGATTTCCGCGGCAACATTCGCCCGCCATTCACGTAGCTCCTCAAATAATGCCCGATCTTGTGGATCAGCATGTTCGAAATCGGCTTTAGCTTGGGCAAGTCGTTGGCGTGATTGAGCTGAGCGTGATTGTGGTTTCGGCCAAAATGGCACAAGGAATCGTGAGACTTTCCGATTGGCTCGCTTTCCGTTGCCCAGCGCATACGAAATCATCAGCTCTTCCTTGGCTCGCGTAATTCCGACGTAGAACAGCCTGCGTTCCTCTGCCACGCCCTGATCTCCTTGCGCATGGGAAATTGGCATTAAGCCTTCGCTCATGCCAGTGAGAAAAACAACTTTCCATTCCAGACCCTTTGCCGCGTGAAGTGATGACAGTGTCACCGCCTCCTGTGTCGGCTCATGTGATGCTGATTGACGTTCTTCAAGCTCTTGAACAAATTGGCTCATTGACGCTCGACGCTTCGCCCATAAATCCTCACCCAGCAGACGAAGCGTCTCAAGAGAATCCCATCGTTCGCGAGCCGCCCCATGAGCAGCCGGGGGTTCTTTTCGCCATCCCATCGAGTTCAAGGCGCCCTCAACTAATTGCGGAAGTTCGAGGCCACTCTTCCCACTGCCGATTTCTCCGCGCGCCACCGCACGCAGTGTCACCATTGCTTCGAGTACTTCTCGACGTTGAAAAAATCGAGTTGCGCCGCGAACAGTAGCCGGCACTCCAGCAGCACTTAATGCCGATTCAAACTGCTCAGACTGAGAATTGGTTCGATACAAGATGGCGATATCGGAGTAATCGATTCCCTGCTGGTGTAAGGAGATAATCTTGCCCGCAATTTCATTCGCCTCAGTTTCATCATCGGCATATTCACGATATTCCACAGGTCGGCCGGTGCCACCCATCGCACGCAAAAATACGGCACCATCTGTCTTGTTTTCAGCAATCACTTCATTGGCAAGATCCACAATTTGACGTGTCGATCGGTAGTCACGATTGAGTGTAATTGTGCGAGCTCGTGGAAATTCTTTACCAAAATGAGCCAGATAGTCTGCGCGCGCCCCGGTGAAGGAATAAATAGTCTGAGAGACATCACCAACCACACAAATATCACGGCGATCACCAAGCCACAGTTGGAGCAACCGATGTTGCATCGGGGAAACGTCCTGATATTCGTCTACCACAAAGTGCTTATATTGCCGCCTGATCTGCGCCGCCACATCCGGGCGATCACTCATAAGCCCGATAAGTATCAAGATTGTGTCTTCAAAATCAATCACGCCACGTTCAGTTTTGGCTTCTTCGTAAGCGGTAATCAGCGAAGCAAGATCGTGGTAGGTAGCGTCTCCTGGCATTTCACGTTTTGCTTGTGCGGCGCGCAGAGCAAAATCTTCAGGGGTCACAAGAGAAACTTTCGACCATTCAATCTCAGCTGAAAAATCACGGATCGACACGCGATCTGTCGGCATACCAAGCTGTTGAGCGGCAGTAGCAACAAGAGGCGCTTTATGCTCACGAATTTCTGGCACTTGCCCTCCGATCACCTGCGGCCAAAAATAACGCAACTGGCTTAACGCAGCCGAATGGAACGTACGCGTCTGAACATTGCCCGCGTCCAGATCGAGAAGACGTGATCGCATTTCTCCTGCTGCTTTGTTTGTAAAAGTGACAGCGAGAACATTGGTTGGCTGGTACGCGCCAGTTTTCACTCCATACGCAATCCTGTAGGTAATAGCACGCGTTTTTCCTGTTCCAGCACCAGCGAGCACAGCCAGTGGCCCGTGTAGATGCTGCGCCACCTCGCGCTGGTCATCATCAAGCGCGTTGAGTAGTTCTTCAGCAGACACGTTCTTCCTTTCGACACGGAAAGTCTCGCACGATTGCCGGAAATTTTCGGCGTGAGTTATCCCTCCTGTGGACATTTCAACCGCGAGTGGACAGAGGTGGATAACGTCCAGGCCGACGAGGGAGAAATTGACTAACGTGACGCCTCTTGCCACCATCGCGTTAACTCAACGTGTCGGGACTCCATATTCTTACCATCCCAGATCACGAAAAGCGAACAGATGTTCGACAATTGGATCGATCAGGTATTCTTAACTCTATGGACAATAAAGTAACGATGTACACCACCACATGGTGTGGATACTGCAAGAATCTCAAGAAGCAACTAGGCCTGAAGGGCATCGAATTCACTGAGATTGACATCGAAAGTGACCCGCAAGCCGCGCAAACTGTTGCTTCAGTGAATGATGGCAACCACGTCGTCCCCACAGTGCAGTTCTGGGATGGCACCACCATGACCAACCCCACTGCCAGCGAAGTTGAGAACAAACTCTCCCAGGCCTGATCCCGTACGTAAACACTCAGCTCCTGCAATTTGTGTGTAACAAATTGCAGGATGCTCGACTTTTGAGAAAATAGAGCGTGACTATTTCCGCATGGCGTTTTGTCGCCCGAGATTCTGAATACTCCCTTCGCATTAGTGGGCGCCCGATCCATTTAGGTGCCCACCTTGTTGACAACGGAGTAGATGTCGCTGTCCTTGCCGGGCAGGCAACACGAGTCGAAGTCTGCTTCCTCGATCTGACATCTCCCTATCTTTCAGAACGTCGTTATCGGCTCCATCGTGGCACGTACGGCGTGTGGAGCGGCTATATCCCCGGAATCCAGGCAGGACAGCCCTACGGGTACCGCGTATGGGGTAAGTGGAAGCCCAATCTCGGGCTCAGACACAACCCAGCAAAGCTCCTCTTGGATCCCTACGCTCGCGGAATTGTCCAAATGCCCACCCTAGATCCTGCCCTCTATTCCCACGAAGTGGACGAGCACTTATCCCCACTCGACGGAATGCCTGCCGACCAACGTGATTCAGCACTGGTTGCCGCCGTCGGCATGGTCATGGCAGAGCCTGAATCGATCCATCATCGTATCAACACTCCGTGGGATCAGACCGTGATCTATGAAGCTCATGTCGTCGGCCTGACGAAACAGCTCGACGGTATCCCTGCCGAACTCCGAGGTACATACGCGGGAGTCGCTCACCCGGTCACTATCAGTTATCTGAAGTCGCTTGGAATCACTGCAATCGAGCTACTGCCGATCCACGCAAAAATGAGCGAACCGTTCCTGAAAGAGCGGGGTTTGACGAATTACTGGGGCTACTCAACCCTGTCCTACTTCACCCCCGAACCCTCATACGCTACAGCAGCAAACCAGGCTCTTGGGCCTGAGGGTGTCCTTGCTGAGGTTCGAGGCATGGTGTCCTTGCTTCACCAAGCAGGTATCGAAGTCATCCTCGACGTCGTCTACAACCATACATGTGAAGCAGGTGCAGACGGACCAACCGTCTCATGGAGGGGCCTCGATAACTCCACCTATTACCGCCACGATTCAGCTCGTCCCGGTGTTTTGAAAGACACCACAGGAACAGGTAATTCTCTCGATTTCCGCCGAACACATGTGGTGGGGATGACCCTCGATTCCCTGCGATATTGGGTAGAAAAAGTGGGCGTGGACGGTTTCCGATTTGACCTTGCGGTGACTGGTGCACGTCAGGGCGATGCATTTGCTTATAACCATCCCCTCTATGTCGCCATGGCAACCGACCCAATCCTTTCCCAGGTTAAGCTCATTAATGAACCTTGGGATTTAGGGTATGACGGATGGCGTACCGGCCAATTCCCTCCGCCCACGGCCGACTGGAATGACCGCTTCCGCGATACTATGCGCCGTTACTGGGTGACCGAACCAGCACAAATCGCTTCTGGCGGTTACGGCTCAGATGCCCGCGACTTCGCTACACGAATTTCTGGCTCTGCAGATCTCTTCTCTCATGGCCGTATCCCCGGCGGGCGCGGTTTATACGCCTCGATTAACTTCATCACCGCTCACGACGGTTTTTCCATGTATGACCTCGTCTCATACAACTGGAAACACAATGAAGCAAACGGCGAGGATGGCCGCGACGGGTCGGACAATAACCATTCGTGGAACCACGGAGCTGAAGGACCGGCGTCGGAAGAAATCGAAGCCTCACGTCGAAAAACGGTACGCAACCTCATGGCAATGCTCGCGTTCTCCGCAGGAACCCCCATGCTCCGCGCCGGCGATGAGCGTCTCGATTCGCAGGGGGGAAATAACAACGCGTACTGCCAAGACAACGAAATCTCGTGGATCGATTGGTCCAGCGACGACGACAAAACCAATATGGTGGACACGGTCTCCTACCTGTTGTCCCTGCGTCGCGATCACAGTGTGTTGCGCCCGCTCAAATTCTTCACAGGCTCAGCGAATCCAGGAGATTCCTTGCCTGACGTGGCGTGGTACGACCGTTACGGTGATGAACTCACTGACCACAAGTGGTACAACTGTGAGGTTCGCACACTTCTCATGCTACGAAGTGGCGGCGGCGAAGATGCCGACGCGCTCCTCGTCCTCAACGGAAATCCGCAGTCGAAAGCAGTGGTTCTCCCCCAAGGACGCGGCACAGACTACACCCTGGTGTGGGACTCTACCTGGGCACGCCCACGCGAACGCGGAGTAGCCTTGAAGCCAGGCGACGAAACAGTCGTTGCACCAACCTCAATCCAGCTCTACCTGGCCAACCCAGCGTAGCCCCGAACGGAAGGAAATCATGAGCGAATCTCACGCTTCTGACGCACTCGAGAACGCCACATCGGACGCCTCGCTTGAGCACGCCCGCTCAGTATCAGACAAGATCCAGGCAGCGATCGACGACGATCCGAGCCAGTTCCGTGTCCTGACCGGCGCACGTCCGACCGGGCATCTTCATATTGGCCACTACTTCGGCGCGCTAAAGAACTGGGTTTCCCTTCAACAGCGTGGCGTTGATACATGGTTGCTGATTGCCGATTACCAGGTGATCACAGACCGCGACTCTGTGGGACCGATGCGCGAGCGCGTGTATTCCCTGCTCACGGATTACCTCGCTGTTGGCATGGATCCAGAAAAGACAACGATTTTCGCTCATTCACAGGTTCCCGAGTTGAACGAGTTGATGCTCGCGTTCCTCTCAATCGTCACCGACGCCGAATTGCGACGTAACCCGACCGTGAAGGCAGAGCTGGAAGCCACCGAGGGGCGGCCAATGTCCGGATTGCTCTTGACCTACCCTGTCCATCAAGCCGCAGATATTCTTTTCTGCAAGGCAAACCTGGTTCCTGTCGGGAAAGATCAGCTTCCTCACCTCGAGCAAGCACGTGTGATCGCTGACCGCTTCGACCGTCGTTACGGAAAGAAGGGTGCAAAGCGCGTCTTTCCTCGTCCACAAGGTCTTTTGTCTGAAGCCGAGTCTGTTCTTGGCCTTGATGGTCAGAAGATGAGCAAGTCACGTCATAACACGATCGAACTGCGCATGACTGAGGACGAAACTGCCAAGCTCGTGAAGAAGGCAGTGACTGACTCCGAGCGTATGATCACGTGGGATCCGCAAAACCGCCCTGAAGTGGCCAATCTTCTCCTCATTGCAGGTTTGGCGAGTGGCCGCGATCCACGCGAGATCGCCGATGAAATTGGCAATGGTGGCGGCGGAATGTTGAAGAAATACGTCACTGAAGCACTCAATGCCTACCTTGCTCCTGTTCGTGCACGTCGAACGGAACTGGAAGCCGATCCTGCATTCCTTGAATCCGTTCTTCAACGAGGGATCGAGAAGGCTCGCGAGCAGGCAGCAGCGACGCTCAATGAAGTACACCAGGCTTTGGGCATGAGCTACTTCGGCTGAGCCGACCGATTGTTTTGACCGTGAAAGAACATCTGTCAACGGGGTTGGGGCCGGCGAACACCACCCCCAGCCCCGCTTTGCTCCCCTCAGATACACGCGTGAGCTGGCGTCAAAAAGTACACGCATGGGCTGCGCATTGGACACCGACATTCGTCGCAGTCTTCGTATTATTGACCGGATGGGAAGCATGGGTACACTTGCGTGACATACCACCAAATGTCATTCCTGCCCCATCACAGATCCTTCTTGCCACGATTGATACGTGGCCGACTCTTGGGCCGGCCACGTGGGTGACCGCGATCGAGGGGTACGTTGGATTTGTTTTCGCAGTGTGTGCCGGGATTGCGCTTGGCATCGGCCTGTACACTTCACGGATCGCTCACAAGGCGCTCTTCCCACTCTTATATGCGGCTCAGACATTGCCACTGATCGCTATCACGCCACTGTTCTTGATCTGGTTCGGCTTCGAAATATCAGGAAAGATCGTGATTGTCACAATCTTCGGTCTCTTCCCTATTGCTGTGGCCACATCACGGGGGCTCAATTCCGTCCCGCAGTTTTATTCCGATGTCGCGCTAACCTGTGGCGCTAGCCCAGCGTGGACTCTGTGGCACGTCAAACTTCGAGTTGCTGCGCGGCAAATTTTCTCAGGTGTACGTGTCAGCGCCGCCTACATTTTCGCCACAGCATCCACCGCCGAGTATCTTGGGGCGCGTTCAGGCCTCGGTATTTGGCTCCAAGCAGCCTATAACTCATTCCGGGTACCGTTGATCTTCTCTGCGACGCTGATGATTATTTTCCTTACCGGTTTGCTGCTAGTGACAGTGACTCTTGCCGAACGCGTCCTTCTCGGGCCGATTGAGGATGAAGATCTGGGCGAAGACGGCCACTAAGACACAGCTTCTTGGACAGTGGCGACAAACCGGGTGAGGAATGCCTCGCGGTTCACCCCAATCGCCACTCGAATACGTGCGGCCGAAGAATCGTTGAGTCCATACGGATCCCCTGTAGTGCGGCCACGCACCCCGTGGGTATCACTCGTCTCTTTCTCAACACGCATCGGAAGTTCAAGGGTTGACACAAGGTTCGAATCAAGTGCGACCGCGAGCGCAAGAGGATCGTGAAGTGGCATTCCTTGAGCAAAAATTCGGTTCGCCCGAGCATTCGCTACAATCGAGAAATTTGCGATCTGGGCAAAGAAATTTCCTGCCTCGCTAACACGCCATGATTCAATCGCGCGCGATCCACAAAGCACCTGATGCGTGACATCGAGGGGAACAAGTGTGACATCAGCACCTGAGTGAAAGACGCGATCAGCGGCTTCAGGATCTTGAATCATATTCGTCTCAGCCACCGCTCCCCAGCAATTTCCAGGTTGAGTCACAGCTCCACCCATGCTCACTACCCTCAAGCGTTCGGCAAGTTCGGGGCGTGCGCGAAGCACTTGATCCACTGTAGTCAGTGGGCCAACGGTTACCACTGTCACAGAAGAGTGTTCCAGTGCGTTGATAATCTTCTGAGCGCCCTGAGATATTTCAGTGTCCTGGGGAGACTGGCATGTGGAGGGTGTTCTAACTTGCATGAGCTCGCCCAGTACGGGCGCTGGATTCGCATGGCGGTCTCCTGAACGGTATCCGCCGATCGATACGCCGTATCCCTGGGTCACATAGCGCTCAACAGATTCCAGAAAATGAGTATCGGCACCGATATCTGCAGAGGAAATCTCTGAGCCAAAATCATACGGATCTATGCCTCCCAAGCCGTTGTCACCATGAAAAAGTGCGCATCCGGCGTCGGGAATGAAGCCACAAGCCCACGACGGGTGCTTCGGACCTTGCCACACGTCGACGTCGGCGCGCCCCAGTAAGGACAGAACCGCGCGAGTATTGACCTCAGCTCGTGCCTGGGTGACATTTCCGTAGCTGGCGATCACGGCGAACCTGTCTGAAAACGTACCGGTTTTTGCTGCCCCCACCATGAAGGCTAACGCTAGGGCATCATCAATTCCTGTATCAACATCGATAAATAACATGGGTCTACTTCGCTAAAAATTCGTCGGTTGCCAGCTCACGAGAAACTGGAGCATGTGTCACCGGTTTGCCGTTGATGTCCTCATACGTGCGCGCATCGGCGAGGAAATCGGCATATGCCTGTGTGCCGGAGAAATCGTTAGTCCCCAAGACAAAGGTTCCATTCTTGATTTTCGCCGGGTCTCCCCAGAACTGCCCGTCAACGATGTATTGCATCGATTTCTTGACAAAATCACGTTCAAGATTGGCTTCGGGAGCCTCGTCAACCAAAATTTTTGCTGCCTCGTCTGGGTGCTCGTACGCGTAGGCGTAGCCACGCTGAACGGCTTGGGTGAAGGAACGAACGAGCTGCGGATCTTTCTTGATCAGTGCGTTGTTTGTGATGATGCCGATGGCATCAGGGTTCCCTGGCACCCCAGATTTTTGGGCTTCGAAGCAGGTCAATGCGGGTCCGTGGAGACGCGATTGGACACCCTCCCATGTATCGTAGAAGCCACCGAAGTCGGCTTTACCAGAGCCAAGAACTTCGAAGGTGGAGGTTCCCACGATGACTTTATCGAACGTTCCTTTTCCCCCGTCTGTTTGGATCATTTTGCGCACAACAGCATCCGATTCATTGGCGCCAAATGTGGCAAACGTCGTCCCGTCGAGGTCCTTTGGACGCGTAATCTTTTTATTCGATGCCAATGCGCACCAGATTGCACTCGGCTTTTGTTGGATTTGAAGAATTTCTTTGAGGTGGGCGCCCTTGAGTGAATAAATCCCAACATTCGTCATATTCGATAGTGCGAAATCTGCCAGTCCGTTATTCACCGCCTGCTCAGCGCCTGCTTGCGCCGTGGCCAAAATATCGACATCGATGCCTGATTCCTTGAACCATCCTTTATTCTTCGCGATATAGACTCCGATATGGTTCGTATCCGGCGCCCACGAAAGCATAAAACTGATCTTTTTCCTTGGCGCGTCACCATTTTTTTGTTCAGCATCTGGCGTTGAGCAGGCTCCCACAGAGCATGTCACGAGTGTGAGGGCGGTCAATGTGCGGACAACACGTGATATCATCAGCGATCCCCTAGGTCGATTATTTACCGACCTCTGGGTATTCACGGCAACGATGCCTCGTGCTGGGCAACTCGGAAAGAGGCCGGATGAGGTTCCGCAGTTGCTGAGTTTCACTGTAGCAAGACATACCTGTTGGCGCAGGTTCGTTTTGGCCGCCGACGTCGACGACGCGGGACTTTGCACCTAACCGCACCGGGAAAACCTCTCAAGCCTGTAATTTGTTACAGTCAATGCCACAGCTTTTCATTGGGCACAAGTTCATTTTCCCCTATGGGTGCAGGTATTGTGGAGCGTGGTCATCGCGGAAAAATATTTCCGCCACCCCATCCTTTGAAAAGGAGCAACATGTTCGATTCCAACATGATCGGCACGCAAGTGCGCGCGGTCTCGGGCCGAAATCCGATGTCGGGCACCTCCATGGAATATTGGCAGGCGCTGGCCACCACCGTCGTTGCAGCACTCGCCGACAACTGGCAGGCCACGGAAGAGCGTTACAACGCTTCCCGTATGCAGCATTACTTCTCAGCTGAATTCCTCATGGGTCGCGCACTGTACAACAACCTCTCCAACCTTGGGCTCATTGAGGATGCGCGCACAGCACTCGCAGATCTGGGACAGAACCTCTCCAATGTCCTCGAAGAGGAGCATGACGCTGCTCTCGGCAACGGTGGCCTGGGACGCCTGGCAGCCTGCTTCCTCGATTCCTCTATCACGCAGGATTTCCCGGTTCGCGGCTACGGTATTCTCTATCGTTATGGCCTGTTCAAGCAGTACTTCGAGAACGGCTTCCAGGAAGAAGAGCCTGACTCATGGATGGAAGAAGGCTACCCCTTCGTCATCCGTCGCGAAGAAGCTCAGCGCCGCGTGAAGTTCGACGACCTCGAAGTGCGCGCCCTCCCTTACGATATGCCGATCACGGGTTTCGGCACGAAGAACGTTGGAACGCTTCGCCTGTGGAAAGCTGAGCCGATCAACGACTTCGATTACAACGCTTTCAACGCTCAGGACTTCACCGGGGCAATTGTTGAGCGTGAGAAGGTTTCCGATATTTCTCGCGTGCTCTACCCCAACGATTCTTCCTACGAGGGCAAGGTTCTGCGCGTTCGCCAGCAGTATTTCTTCGTTTCCGCGTCGCTTCAGGCGATCGTCGAGAACGAGCTCAAGCAGTACGGCACACTCGATGGCTTCGCTGAGCACAACTCGATTCAGCTCAACGACACCCACCCCGTGATCTCGATTCCGGAGCTCATGCGTATTCTTCTTGATGAGCATGGTTACACTTGGGAAAAGGCGTGGGAGATCGTGTCGAACACCTTCGCTTACACGAATCACACGGTTCTGGCTGAGGCTCTGGAGACATGGGAAGTGTCGATCTTCGCTCAGCTCTTCGGCCGCATCCTGGAGATCGTTAACGAGATCGATCGTCGTTTCCGCATTGAGCTTGCCGAGGCTGGCTATGACCAGGGCAAGATCGACTACATGGCGCCCGTTGCCGATGGGCGCGTGAAAATGGCGTGGATTGCGTGCTATGCATCGTTCTCGATCAACGGTGTTGCTGCGATCCACACTGAGATCATTAAGCGCGACACCCTCCACGATTGGCATGACATCTGGCCGGAGAAGTTCAACAACAAGACGAACGGCGTGACCCCGCGTCGCTGGCTTCACCAGTGCAACACTCGCCTGTCGGCTCTGCTGACCGAGCTTTCGGGCTCCGAAGCGTGGGTGAAGGATCTGGACAAGCTTGCTGACCTGGCAAAGTATGCGGATGATGAGCGCGTCTTGGATCGCGTCAACGAGATCAAGCACGCGAACAAGGTTGATTTTGCTGCGTGGATCAAGAACCGCCAGGGCATCGAGATCAACCCTGATGCGATCTACGATACGCAGATCAAGCGCCTCCACGAGTACAAGCGCCAGCTGATGAATGCGCTCTACATCCTCGATCTGTACTTCCGTATCAAGGATAACCCGTCCGTTGACGTTCCTCCGCGCGTGTTCATCTTCGGTGCGAAGGCTGCACCGGGCTATGTGATGGCGAAGGCAATCATTAAGCTGATCAACACGATCGCCGATATGGTCAACGATGACGCCGATGTGGCTGGCCGTCTGAAGGTTGTGTTCGTCGAGAACTACAACGTGTCTCCAGCTGAGCACATCATTCCTGCCTCGGATATTTCCGAGCAGATTTCGATGGCCGGTAAGGAAGCGTCGGGTACGTCGAACATGAAGTTCATGATGAACGGCGCACTGACCCTAGGCACGATGGACGGCGCAAACGTAGAGATCGTCGACGCCGTCGGCCACGAGAACGCCTACATCTTCGGCGCTACCGAAGAGGAACTGCCGCAGCTCAAGGCGAACTACAACCCAGCCGAGGTTGCCGGCGCAACCCCAGGGCTGCAGCGTGTGCTTTCGGCTCTTGTTGATGGCACTCTCGACGACGGTGGCACCGGCCAGTTTGCAGCAATCCACAAGTCGCTCTACGAAGGCAACGGCTGGGATGGCCCGGACATGTACTACGTGATCGGTGACTTCGCTTCGTACCGCGAAGCGAAGGATCGTATGGCGGCTGATTACTACGCAGATCGTCGCGCATGGGCGAAGATGGCGTGGATCAACATCTGCGCATCCGGACGCTTCTCCTCAGATCGCACGATCCGCGATTACGCACGCGAGGTGTGGAAGCTGACCCCGCAAGCGATCTGATCGAGGCGGCGTCGGCGACTGTGCTGATATGAAGTCGTGGTGGCTAGGGAAGAAAATGACCTAGCCACCACTCTTCTTTACTTCGGGTCTCGTGAAGCACGAGTCGTCTGCCGTCAGAGCACACGCGTCATGAACAGGTGCATTCACCCTCCGGGCATCCACCGGTCAACAGAAGACCCTCGTAACGTTTCGCTTCGATTGGTTCGCCGGCGTTCCAGAGCATTGGCACGAGGGATCGAATAACTTCGGGGATATCGTCGCCGGTGAGTGGCACGTGGAATTTGCTCGCTTGGACATCCGGTGTGTACACCAGGAGGTCTTCTCCGACGAGGAGGCGTCCACCGTAAGTCCACCAGCGTGGACCGGAGTTGGGTGCAGTGAGAACGTTGAATACCTTGCCAACGGTTCGCTCGTGAAGTTCAGCATCGTCATCCGCAATGGCATCATCATCCACCGTACACACGTTTTCGATTTGGACCAGACGGAGCATCGCATCCCCGATACATGCGTGAATCACAGACAACCCGTCACCAAGGTTGTGAACAAGTACGTCACCGACGGGGAGCACTTCGGGTTCTTCCGTGCGAATACTACTTAGCGCACCAGCAAGGCGCTCCACGATCGGCATGTATGGATTATCCGCCGGCCCACGCTCAACCCATTCCTCTCTTTCAACGAGGTATCGAGCCAAGGGAAGCGAGTCGATCTCGTCGAACGGCTCATAGAAGAAGGTGGCGCTGAATTGTTGCTCGTCGTCTTCGTTGAGGAAAACAGAGAGCGTGAGTCCCTCATAAGGTTTTGCAATATCCATCCATGGCACAAGTTCGGCACACACATTCGAGTCATACCAAAACACCGCAGCGCGATCCGACTCAGGCGACAACATGTGAAACATCCCCGGAGGAAATTCCTTCCTCTGCGCATCAGGCGAAACCGGCCACGGCTGGAAACCGATGTTGAACTTTGGGGTGTCGGCCAATTCTACCTACTTTCTACCAAATTGATATCCCTGGTTGAGTACGACTACTGTAAACGATGTTACCCCCACGTCTGATGAGGAGCGTTCTTCCAGTTTTCGCTTCAACAGTTGCCACAATTTTCCCGTTTGGGGATATCACTTTCTTGGTATTGCCTCGGTGATTGTCGAGATCTTTCTACAGACCCCAACCCGTCTTCGTATTTACAAGCGTGACTCTGTCTTTTCCGTGCCCAAAGTTAGTCGTCCATTTTGTAAATTTTGAAATATCAACGTTAGTCGAACTCCCACTCATCATGATTTTTCTCGCGAGGTAATAGTCTGGCCGATTCCCTCCAACACCACCTTCAGCAATGCAATTTGTTGCTCCATTACAACGAGCAGTTGGTAGTATTACCGAGCGATTTAGACTGAAATCGTTCCAGGGATTATTAACTTTAAACTCTTCATAAACCCCATATCCACCAGATACATTTCGCTCATCATCTATTTCATACTTCGGATGACTACATAACACAGAGCTTATACCTATGCTTATCACAAGCATGGCAGGGAGTAGACGCATTAATCCTCCTATATACAGATTCATCGTCTTTTAAGCCTTACCAGAAACATATAATCACATTACATTTTATTGACCTATTTTCTGGGCTAATGCTCAAAACTTGCGGTGAAGCGTCCTATGTTTTGTTCCTCGGTTTTATCAAGGAGGATTGAGCTATGCCCCCCCCAAAAAAAGTATTCACAGGAATTTAAAGAACGTGCGATTCGTTTAGTTGATGATCGTTTATGTGAAGATCAAAGCATGGCGGTCACGGCGGTGATCGTCGATATCGCTCCCAAGCTTGGAATCTCGAAAGAGACGCTGCGTCGTTGGTATTCCCAAGAACAGGTAGATGTGGGATGCCGGTCAGGTATTACAGGCGAGGAAAACGCCGAGATTCGACATCAGATACCGGGATAAGGTGGGCAACTGGACACCTCACGGTTTGTCACGGTGAATCTTTTCCCCGCTTCTACCTTGCGAAGGATCCTACTACTATCATTCCTCAACTCACACTGTGTCACAACACTCATGTAGCAGATGTGTCACGACACTTTATAGCAAAAGTAGCACGTTTTTAGCTAATTTGAGGATACCTAATATTTCTGGCAGCACATAGCGCAGCTCGAATCTGCATAAGATCTGGCTTTGCTCCTGACATCTGTCATGTATTTTTCGTGACGTTGCAGGATGGCTTCATTCCTCCTGCTGAGTAAGAATACAAGCATGAACCGACAACACATCATTGACGCCGCCGAGGTTGTGAAATCCTTTGGCCGCGCACACGACACCGTCAATGCACTTGATGGTGTATCTTTCACATTAAAAAACGGCGAATCAGTGGCTCTGCTTGGGCCGAACGGCGCCGGAAAAACGACACTGATCGACATACTCTTAGGGCTGACGACGCAGACCTCCGGCACGCTCACCGCTTTTGGAATGACTGCGGTAGAGGCGGTGAAAGCCGGAAAAATTGCAGCAGTTTTACAGTCGGCAAGTCTGCGTCAGGATCTAAAAGTATACGAAGTCATCGAGTATATCGGCCATGCTTATCACAGATCATTCGATGTTGATTCACTACTTGCCCAGGTGAATCTGAGTGACGCGCGTGGGCGGTACATCAAGAAACTTTCAGGCGGCGAGCAACAGCGGTTGCGATTTGCCATAGCTCTGCTTGCCCAGCCCGAGCTTCTGATTTTGGACGAACCGACCACTGGTTTGGATACCACTGCGCGCGAAGAATTTTGGGCTTCCCTCGCTCAATACCGCCGTGATGGAGGCACGGTATTGTTCGCAACTCACTATCTGAAAGAAGCGGAGCAATTTGCAGATCGGATCATCATGCTCAATCGCGGGCATGTCATTGCCGACGGGCCGACGAACGAGATTCGAAATATTGCCGGAATCAGACACGTCAGTGCTCGCGGTGCGTTGAGTGACGAGCAACGTGCGCAGCTCACTCAACGTTTCGATGCTCGTTTCGACGCCGACGTCGTCCATATTGCTCACGCACAGTCAGATGCCGCAGCGAAAATGCTGTTGGATTTTGGTGCTCACGATCTTGAGATCGCCTTGCCGGATCTGGACGAAGCATTTAAGACGCTCCTTGCGAAAGAAACTGCTCCAAGAAATGCCAGCACAGCAGACGCAAAAGCCACTACCAACCTCACCCTGAAAGACCGATCATGATTGCTATTGACCTCAAATCTTATCTGCGAAGCCCCCAGAACATCTTCTACGCCGTCGCCCTCCCCATCGGTTTGTATATCGTGTTTGGCGCGATACAAAGCTATGGAAAATTCCCGTTAGGGCACGGCAACGTCAACGCGATGGTGTTGATCAATATGGCGCTCTACGGCGCCGCGACTGGAGCGGTCGGTTACGCCGGAACGGTGGCGATGGAACGGGTGAACGGCTGGGGTCGTCAGCTCGCGATCACCCCACTGCGCGACACCCACATGTTACGCAATCGTGTCGTCGTCGCGTTCGTGATGGCGGCACTTCCCCTGTTCGTTCTGTTCTTCGTGGGGAAAGTGATGGGTGCGCAGGCGCCACTGGCACGTTTAACGGCGTCGTTTGTGTTGATCGCCGTGCTAGTGACAAGTTTCGCGCTATACGCGCTGGGCGTCGCATTGCTTTTGCGTTCCGAGACGGCATCATCGATCGCAGCAGGATTGCTGGTGGTTTTCGGCTTCCTCGGCAATATTTTTTCCCCGTTGGGCGGCACGATGCTGACCATCGCACATTTCACTCCGCTCTATGGGATTGGTGTACTCGTACGGTATCCGGTCACAGGCGGCAACGCGTCGACGATGGATGGCGCTTTCTATCACGAATCGTTGGCGCTAGCGATAACAAACTACGTGGCGTGGACGGTTCTCTTCGCAACACTCGCAATGTGGGGGTTGCGCCGCTCCCGAAACCGATAGCAGAAATCCACTCATTGCCACCCGCTACCCGAACTTGACGCCGATGCTGAAGTATTTCAAATCCCTGACCAAGAGCGATGTTATCTCCCTTGTCATGTCCTGCTCCTGGATAGCTCTACTCATCCCCTCAATCGCCAATCTCTTGACTAGCGATCTGGAGACGTATCAGCGTGTTCTGGGCATGATCGGGGCGCTGAGCTTCATCGCGATCTATGTGTATTCGCTTGCCAAAGCAATGACTTTTGGAGGAGATATCAATCCGCGCAAAGGTGTCGCAGTTGGCGTGGTATTGATGCTGATCTCGGTGAACTTGTACCCGATAATAGGATGGCAATCATTCCTCTACCTCAACTTTGTGTTGCCGGTGTGGAATTTCCTCACGCCCGTGCGTTTAGCAATGTTATTGGGTAGCGCGCTTATTTCTGCGGCGACTGCCTTTATCGTGTGGTCGGGAGAGACTCCATGGGAGTATATCTTCAACGCAATCGGTGTCTTCATTGTTACTGCCGGTTCACGGTTCTTCATCGATACGACCAAAAAACAGATCCGGCTTCAGGCGCGGCTCGCAGTGCTTGAAGAACGTGATCGTGTGGCTCGCGATATTCACGATGTGCTTGGTCATTCACTGACGGTTATTACTTTAAAATCGCAAGTCGCGTCCAAGCTTGTGGAGAAAAATCCAACAGCCGCTCGTGCAGAGTTAGCACAGATTTCCGCTCTCTCACGAGAAGCAATCAGCGAAGTACGAGCAACTGTTTCCGGCTTGCGCGAACGGCATCTGGATCAAGAATTGGACGACGCACAAGCAGCATTGGAGCAGGCGAGAATTACAGTACACATTGTGAACCAGGGCGTCAGTGTTCGTTTCGATCAACTCTTCGCATGGATTGTGCGCGAGTGCGTCACCAATATCATTCGCCACTCCGAAGCCAGCAAAGTAACCATCAATGTCTCGGAGTGTGCATTACAGGTGAGCGATAACGGCCAGGGATTCCCAAATTTTTGCGACGATACATGGCCTGACATCGCGCCTCCTCATGCGGAGGATGGCACATTGGTTTCTGCTGGTGACGCCGGCACGTCGGGCGCAGCTTCGGGCAACGGTCTTCGCGGGATCCTCGAACGTGTGACTCTTGCTGGAGGTCACGTACTCTTTCACAACGACCCCGGTGCTACGGTTACGGTGGAAATGCTGGCGCATATCTCACCAGATCATGGTCTCACCTGAGGAACGGAGCAGTTCAATGATCAAAGTTCTCATTGCTGACGATCAAGCAATGATCCGCGGAGCGTTTGCCGCTCTGTTGTCCTTTGAGGACGACATTGAGGTTGTTGGCGAAGCCTCGCGCGGGGATGACGTTGTTGCAGCGGTGGAAAAATTGGCTCCCGACGTCGTCCTCCTTGATATTGAGATGCCTGGGCTCAGTGGTATCGACGCAGCCGATGAACTCCTGCGTCGTTATGGGGTGCGTGTCTTGATCGTGACGACATTCGGGAGAGTCGGCTATGTGCGCCGAGCTCTGGACATGGGTGTGCATGGATTCATTTTGAAAGACGCACCTGTTGAGGAGTTAGTACAAGCGATTCGTGATGTCCATGCCGGAGGTCATGTGGTTGATCCCTCGCTGGCGACACAGTCGTTGTTCGCTGGGGTAAATCCGCTGACCGTGCGTGAGCAGGAGGTGTTACGCGTTGCATTGACGGGATTGCCTATTGCAGAGATTGCACAGCGCGTTTATCTCACGCAGGGAACAGTTCGAAACTATCTCTCGTCAGCGATTGGCAAGACGGGAGCGACGACACGGATGGAAGCTGCACGCATCGCACACAATAACGGCTGGCTCTGATGAGTTCATAAGGATCCTCGCGGGAGTATAGTTTTGTGATGTCACCATCCACTTGGTGCTTTTTCGTCACTTTCCCGAGGAGTCCTCCATGCCACTTCTTTCCGCGACTCAGCGCAAGAGGGCCGCCCGCAATTTTGCACAGAAGTGGGCTGGCCGCGGCTACGAGAAGGGCGATACTTCCTCGTTTTGGCTTGAGTTGCTCGGCGATGTTATCGGCATGGACGACGTCACGACGAACGTTCGTTTTGAGAAGGCGACGAATACACACGGTTACATCGACGTCACGATCCGCGATGCGAAGACCGTGATTGAACAGAAGTCGCTCGGCGTTGATCTCGATAAGCCAGAGATGCGCCAAGGCGTGATGGTCACGCCATTCGAGCAGGCGAAACGGTATGCGGATTCCTTGCGCAATTCGGAGCGACCCGACACGATCATCGTCTGCGACTTTGATCATTTCCGAATCCACGATCTTGACGACGATCACCCTGCGCAGAACTACCTTGAGTTCCGTCTCGCCGAGCTACCTGAGCAACTCCATTTGCTGGATTTCCTCATTGACCCGCAACTGATTCGCCGTCGTCGCGAAGAGAAGGTTTCCCTCGACGCAGGCCAGCTGATTGGCCGGCTCTACGATCTCCTGCGCGCGCAATACCTGGATCCTGATTCTCCGCAATCGCGCCACTCGTTGAACGTGTTGTGTGTGCGCCTCGTTTTCTTGCTTTTCGCGGAGGATGCTGGCTTGTTCGCAAAGGATTCTTTCTATCATTATCTGAAGAATGCGCATCCTTCATACGCGCGCACGGCGCTTAGGGATCTTTTTGTCTATTTGAAAACTCCCGACGCCGATCGTGATCCGTATGCCTCTGATCTGCTCACGGTGTTTCCCTACGTCAACGGCGGACTGTTCGAAGCGGACGTTACGATTCCGAATTTTTCGCAGGAGATCCTTGATTTCCTTCTTCAAGATGTGAGCCAGGGGACGGACTGGTCTGAGATCAGCCCAACGATTTTCGGCGGCGTCTTCGAATCGACTTTGAATCCCGCCTCGCGCCGCGCAGGCGGGATGCATTACACCTCCCCGCAAAATATCCACAAGCTGATCGATCCGCTTTTCCTTGACGATCTGAAAGCGGAGCTGCACGATATTTTGAATGCGCCAGGTGTGGGTGATCGCAAGCGGCGAGGACTCCTCGAACAGTTCCACAACAAGATCGCTTCGTTGCATTTTTTCGATCCCGCCTGCGGCAGCGGAAACTTCCTCACCGAAACGTATATTCACCTGCGCAAATTGGAAAACAAGATCCTCTCCGAGTTGCAAAATGATCAGGGTGTGCTCGCCTTGGATGATTCGATTTCTCCGCTTAAGGTGTCGCTCTCACAGTTCCACGGCATCGAGATCAATGATTTCGCGGTGAACGTGGCAACCACTGCGCTCTGGATCGCCGAGCTTCAGGCGAACGCCGAGGCTGAGAGTATCGTGTACGGCAAGGTTCAGGATTTTCCTCTGGCTGACAAGGCGAACATTGTTCACGCCAATGCTTTGCGCACTGATTGGAGGGACGTCGTTTCGCCTGGTGAATGCGACTACATTATCGGCAATCCGCCGTTCATCGGGTATTCGCG
Organism: Arcanobacterium sp. (ex Cirak et al. 2026); assembly: GCF_053585065.1. Taxonomy (NCBI): domain Bacteria; kingdom Bacillati; phylum Actinomycetota; class Actinomycetes; order Actinomycetales; family Actinomycetaceae; genus Arcanobacterium; species Arcanobacterium sp. (ex Cirak et al. 2026). The sequence continues at coordinate 25,109 of NZ_JBQJCE010000012.1, read as the reverse complement.
TCTTTCTCCTGAGCAGAAGGAAGATCGCCTTCGCATCATGGGGAAGGCTGGCGGCGTGCTCGATTATGTGGCGTGCTGGTTTAAACTTGCGGCGGATTTCATGCGAGGTTCGAGGGCGCAGGCTGCATTGGTTTCGACGAATTCAATTGCTCAAGGCCAGCAGGTCGAGCCGCTATGGAAACCGTTGTTCGACGACGGTGTGACGATTAACTTTGCGCACCGCACTTTTGCGTGGTCGAACGAGTCCACTGACGCTGCGCATGTTCATGTGGTGATTGTGGGGTTCGGTTACGAACGCTGGGAGCACAAGACGCTTTTGACATATTCGGGCGGCAGCGTCGACGTCGATCATCCGGCGAACATCAACGCTTACCTTGCCCCCGCTCCGGATGTTTTTGTGACGAAGAGGTCGAAGCCTCTCTCATCTGTTCCGGCGATGGCTAAAGGATTTCAACCCACTGACGGGCAGAACCTTATTCTCGAACCAGAGGAACGCGATCATCTTCTCGATGTTGAGCCACAATCAGCGAAATGGATTCGTCCGTTTTCCATGGGGCAAGAATTTATCAACGGCAAGGAGCGCTACTGCCTCTGGCTGGCAGACACCACTCCTGCTCAGCTTCGGGATTATCCTGAGGTGTTGAAGCACGTTCGCGCCAATCATGAGTGGCGACTAGCCCAAGTGAAAACTGGGGATGCTTACAAACTGGCAGACCGTCCGCATCTGCTGAGGCCAACGTCCAAATTTCACGACGGAACGTATATCGCGATTCCCGTGGTCACATCTTCTCGGAGAGAATATATTCCCTTAAGTTTTGTGGATAATGGAATGATTCCTGGAAATCAAGTTTATTTCATTCCTACAGATTCTCGGTTTATCTTTGGGATCTTGATGTCCCGAGCACACAATGCGTGGATGCGCACCATCGGTGGACGCTTAAAAAGCGACTATCGATACGCGAATACGCTGGTGTACAACACTTTCGTCTTCCCTCATCTCTCACCAGCGGAAGAAGTGATCATTGCGCAAGCTGGGCAAGCAGTGCTCGATGCACGTGCCCTCTACCCTGGTGCCACGCTCGCCGATCTCTACGATCCCGATAACGATTGGCTCTACCCCGAACTGGACAAGGCTCACAAGGCTCTGGACGCCGTCGTCGAAAGTGCTTACGGCCTTACGCCTGGCCTGGACGAGAAAGACATCGTCGCCCACCTCTTCACACTCTACGGCGAAGCCGCTGAATCCGCCAAGGCGTAGTCACAAGTGAACGCAATTTTCTGTCATACCCTCGGCTAAAATAGCAACGTGAGCATTTTTAACCGTAAGAGCAAGCATTCGTCAACGACGCCGAAGCCGCAAGGAGCCCCCAAAATGACATCTCCACTCCCGTCTGAAGTTCCTGCACGTCCTACTCGCTCCTCTCGCCGCCTCCCGACAACGCCCGGCAACCCGTTCGGCGTTCCACGCCCGGCACCTTTCGCGCCAGTTGGCCGTATCCCGATCGTTGATATCTCCCCTTCCCTTGCCGACGGAGCTTGGGCAGCGAAGGGAACTGAATACGAAGCGTTCCCCGTTCGCGCCACGATTTTCCGTGAAGGTCACGATCTTTTCGCTGCCGAAGCAGTGCTCGTTGATCCTGCAGGCAACATCGCCCAACGCGCGCCGATGATCGATATTGCACCTGGCCTGCGCCGTCACGAAGCCTGGCTCACTCCAACCGCGCCAGGAAAGTGGAGCTTCTATATCAGCGCATGGTCAGATCCGTGGGCTACATGGCAACACAATGCCCAAATCAAACTCGCAGCCGGTCAGGATATTGAGCTTGTCTTCCTTGAGGGACGCGAACTCCTTCTGCGCGCAGCCGCGAGCGCACCGGCGTCGTCGGGAGAACATGAAACGTTCCTCGCTGCTGCCGCCGCCACAATGAACACCTCTGCAAGTGCAAACGAGCGTTACGCCAGTGCTACAAATCCTTCTGTTATCGAAGCGTTGAAGACATACCCGCTTCGCGATTTCGAAACGCACTCCGCCTCGTTCCCCGTGGCAGTTGACCGCGAACGTGCCCTCGTGGGCTCGTGGTACGAGATTTTCCCGCGTTCGGTCGGTGCTACCCAAAACCCTGACGGCTCGTGGAATTCGGGGACCTTGCGCACCGCCGCGCAAGATCTCGATCGCATCGCCAACATGGGATTCGAGGTTGTCTACCTCACTCCCATCCACCCAATCGGAACCACTGCACGCAAGGGAAAGAACAACTCTCTCACTGCTCTCGAAGGCGAACCCGGTAGCCCCTACGCTATCGGATCTCCCGACGGCGGTCACGATGCGATCGATCCGAATCTTGGCACCTTCGAAGACTTCGATGCGTTCGTTTCCCGCGCTCGCAAGCTCGGCATGGAAGTCGCATTGGATCTAGCGTTGCAGTGCTCCCCCGATCATCCGTGGGTGAGAGAGCATCCGCAGTGGTTCACTACCCGCGCGGACGGCACGATCGCATACGCGGAGAACCCGCCCAAGAAGTATCAAGATATCTACCCGCTGAATTTCGACAACGATCCCGAAGGTATCTATAAGGAAATCGTGCGGATCCTCGAACTGTGGATTTCGCACGGAGTGACGCTTTTCCGCGTGGACAATCCACACACCAAGCCAGTCGCCTTCTGGCAGCGTCTGCTCGCCGAGTTCCGTGAGCGCCATCCACACGTGATTTTCCTTGCCGAAGCCTTCACTGCGCCACCAATGATGCAGACTCTCGGAGCGGTTGGCTTCCACCAGAGCTACACCTATTTTACGTGGCGTAATGAGCGCGGAGAATTCGAGGACTACCTGCGCGAACTCGCCTACGAATCAGATTCACGTCTTCGCCCAGCATTCTGGCCAACCACGCACGATATCCTCACGCCATACATGCAAAACGGCGGGCGTAATGCCTTCATGATCCGTGCGATCCTTGCGGCAACGGGATCACCCACCTGGGGAATCTATAACGGCTATGAGCTGGTCGAACGTGAACCGCGCCCCGGGTTTGAAGAACAGATCGACAACGAAAAGTACGAGTACAAGCCTCGCGATTACGAGGCTGTGCGCCGCAACGGAATCCAGGATCTCCTTACGCAGCTCAACGACATCCGCTCGCGTCACCTCGCACTCCGCCGCCTACGTAACATCCATATCAACGGCTCCACAGATGAAAAAATCATGTCGTTTACCAAGATTGCACGTCGCAGCGAAGTCGCTGACCTCGCACCAGTAGGATCAGGCCACACGTCAGCAGGTGCCGTCAATACCTCCACCACAGGAGCGCCCTGGCCCGCCGTCGTCGAACCGAATCCGAATGACATTGCCGACGCAGTGATTGTGGTTGCCAACCTCGATGCTTACACGGCTCGAACCGCCCAGCTCCAGCTCGATCTGAGTGTGTTTGGAGCACGCTCACGCGGGGATGAGCCTGTGCTCGAAGTGACCGACGAACTCACAGGTGAGACCTACTACTGGAATGACCACCCGTTCGTTCGTCTCGATCCTTCGGATCGTCCCGCTCATATCCTCTCTGTGAAGGTGATGAAGTGACCTCCAAAATAACGTTCCCATCAACTCAACGCAACGGATTGGACAGTGATCCTGAGTGGTACCGCAGCGCGGTCTTCTATGAGGTGTTATTGCGTGCGTTTGGCGACACCACAGGATCAGGCATCGGAGATCTCGAAGGTTTGACTTCGCACCTCGACTACCTTGAGTGGCTCGGAGTGGACTGCATCTGGATCCCTCCTTTCTACCCGTCCCCGATGCGCGACGGTGGATACGACATCTCTGATTACAAGAACATCGATCCGATTTACGGCTCACTGGATGATTTCCAGGCGCTCGTTGATGCAGCTCACAAACGCGGAATCCGTGTCATCATCGATCTGGTGATGAACCACACCTCAGATGCTCACCCGTGGTTCCAGGCATCGCGCACAGATCCTACCGGCCCCTACGGCGACTTCTACGTGTGGGCAGATACTGACAAGGGGTACGCCGATGCGCGCATCATCTTCGTCGATACCGAAACGTCAAACTGGACTTATGATCCGGTGCGCGGCCAATACTATTGGCACCGTTTCTTCTCTCACCAGCCTGATTTGAACTATGAAAATCCCAAAGTTCGCGAAGCCATGTTTGACATGGTGCGCTTCTGGGCGCGCATGGGACTCGATGGTTTCCGCCTCGACGCAGTCCCGTATCTTTTTGAAGAAGAAGGCACAAACTGCGAAAATCTTCCACGAACGCACGAATTCCTCGCTGATCTTCGCGCAATGGTGGATGCCGAGTTCCCCGGAACGATTCTCCTCGCGGAAGCGAATCAGTGGCCATCCGACGTCGTTGAGTACTTCGGCACAGACGAACGCCCTGAATGTCATATGTGTTTCCACTTCCCCGTGATGCCGCGTATTTACTATGCGCTTCGTGACGAACGAGCACGCGCTATCCGTGATATTCTGCGCGACACTCCTCAACCACCTGCAGGCGGCCAGTGGGGAACGTTCCTGCGCAACCATGATGAGCTCACTCTCGAAATGGTGACAAATGATGAACGTATCGCCATGTATGGCTGGTATGCCTCCGACCCGCGAATGCGCGCTAACATCGGCATCCGACGTCGTCTGGCACCTCTGCTAGAAAACTCGCGCCCCCAGATCGAGTTGGCAAATGCACTGCTCCTCTCCCTCCCCGGAAGCCCATACCTGTACTACGGCGATGAAATCGGCATGGGCGATAATATCTGGCTTCCAGATCGTGATTCTGTGCGCACCCCCATGCAGTGGAGTCCTGATCGCAACGCCGGTTTCTCCGACGCCGATCCGGGCAGACTCTATCTCCCCACAATCCAGTCACTCGTCTACCATTACCAGGCAATCAACGTGGAGGCTCAAGTTGCACAGCCCAACTCGCTCCTTCACTGGCACCACGACATCCTCGCAGTTCGTGACCGCTACCCGGTGCTCGGAAGCGGAGCTTTCACACTACTCGATACATCCAACGAATCTGTGCTGGCATTCCTGCGTTCAAACGACGAACACGTTGTGTTGTGTGCAATGAACCTTGCCTCCACTCCACGCTCAGTCACAGTGGATGTGCCTGGCTATGAGGGATGGCAAAGCTGGGACACATTTGGAGGCGGAGAATTCCCGAACATCACTGATCGTGGTGAGATGACATTGACGCTCTCTGCCCGCGATTTCTTTTGGCTCGAATTAACCAATCCTGCAGCTTCACAGACCCCGATCGCCCCTGAAGAAGCTAATCTCGACAATCCCGGCGTCGGTCAGGCATTCGATGCCACAACCGGCGAGTTAATTGAATGAGGGAAATATGGATTTCCACCAAGGAACAGAACCCTGGCAGGATGCCACGTCATGTGAGAACATCATGCGTCAGGCACGTTGGTATCGCGGCAATGACCCACACGTCCGGTTCGGCCCATGGGCACGAGCCGGAAACACCAGCGCGTCGATTATTCTTCAGCTCGTTCAAAGTGAAGGGCTAGTCTATCAATTGCCCCTCTACCTTACGGCTCCCACCGCTGCCGACCACGAGTTTCTCGGATACATTGGGCCGGCAGGAAATCTCAGCGTTTTCGATGCAACAGAGCATCCTTCCGGGCGTGAGGCAATTTACGAAGCGATCCTCGGCGATGTCACATGGGAAGGTTCTCTGCCGGTCAGCACTCACACACTACGAGGGAATTCGGCACAACTTCCGCGAGTCGCTGAGTCGCACAAACTCGCCTCTGAGCAGTCCAATACATCAGTGATCTACACTTTCGCCGCTCGCGCTTGTCACAAGGATTCCTCAACCACTGGAAATGCGGAAAATACAAGTGACCCTGAAGATGTAGGAATCATCATCAAGATGTTCCGTGTCATCGATTTCGGCAAAAACCCCGACGTCGAGCTGATGGAAGGCCTCGAAAAGCTCGGCACACGGGCAATCCCGCGCCAGTACGGATCAATTTTCGCCGACACCGACGGGCATATTGATCTTGGAGTGGCAGCTGAGTTCCTCGCAGATTCCGTCGATGCGTGGCAGGTCCTCACTGCCCAGGCAACCAGTTCGCCAGAACTCGTTGATCGATCACAGATCGTTGAGCTGGGTTCCATGACACGCAATATTCACCATGATCTCCGTCAGGCTTTTTCAACAACGCCGGTGACAGACGATGTTAAGGCACAACTTCGCCATGTCTGGCAAGAACGCCTTGAACAAGCAGTCCACGATGCTCCGCAACTTCACACCGCGCAGAAAGCCATTGAGTCAGTTTTCGACTCTGCATTAGCAGGTCAGTGGCCTCATCTTTCCCGAATTCATGGTGACCTCCATTTAGGTCAGGTTCTGCGATCCCCTGAGCGAGGGTGGATCGCATTGGATTTTGAAGGCGAACCACTGCGATCTCTTGAATCCCGTCAACTCCCAGATCTTCCACTGCGCGATGTCGCAGGGATGCTCCGTTCCTTTGACTACGTTGCCGGTGCCACAGGCGTCGGCGAACAGTGGGCAGCTCAAGCACGTGCAGCGTTCCTCGAAGGATACGGACCTGTCGAGAGCCAAGAACTCCTTGACGCTCTCGAACTTGACAAAGCGTTGTACGAGGTGAGCTACGAAGCCGCGTCGCGCCCTGATTGGATCCATATTCCTCTGTCCGGCGTCGAAAAATTATTGCGCGGAAAGTGAAATGGATGTTGCCTGGAAAACCATGATCAGATCGTTAGGCAAAAGTCCCGAAACAAATGTGCGCATACCGCAATCAGCACGGAGAATCACGGTTCTTCGCTGTCCCACCTAGTCACTCGATGCCCACCTCGGGCACAATAGTGATAAGTATTAACGCGACTCCCCACAAAGTTGTGGGCAACGAAAGAGTGAATTATGGTTCAACCGATTGATATCTCATACGACGTTCTCGACGCCGTTTCCAATGGTTTCCATTATGCGCCCCACGATGTGCTCGGACCGCATATCGCCAATGGCAAACTCACTATTCGCGTTTTGCGACAGCTCGCTGACTCCGTCACGATTATTACGGCGGACGGTGAATATGAAGCGACCCATGAATTCAACGGCATCTGGTTCGTTGTGATCGATACCGATGTCATTCCGGACTACAAAGTTCGGGCGATGTACGGCGATCTGGAAACCGTCACTGACGACGGATACCGTTTCCTCCCTTCACTGGGGGAAATGGATATCTACCTTTTTGCCGAAGGACGCCACGAGCAACTATGGAAGATCCTCGGTTCACACCTGGTCAGCTACGACACCACACTCGGCCCAGTTGAGGGCGCCACATTCGCAGTCTGGGCACCCAGTGCCAAGGCAGTCCGAGTGGTGGGAGACTTCAACGCGTGGACAGGCAATCGCGGCGCGATGCGCTCACTCGGCTCTTCAGGCATCTGGGAAGTATTCATCCCAGGGGCGAAAGAAGGTGCACGCTACAAGTACGAAATCCAGTATCAGGACGGCTCATGGCACCAGAAGGCTGACCCGATGGCACGCTGCACCGAAGTACCGCCGTCGACAGCCTCAATCATCACAGACACCCACTTTACGTGGAGCGATGAGGAGTGGCTCGATAAGCGCAGCGCAGCTGACCCACATGCTGGGCGCATTTCGATCTACGAAATGCATGTTGCTTCATGGCGACCCGGCCTGGATTACAAGGAATTGGCTGAGCAGCTGATCGGGCATGTGAAGTACATGGGCTTCACGCATGTGGAGTTCATGCCACTCGCTGAGCACCCATACGGCCCGTCGTGGGGCTACCAGGTGACAGGCTACTACGCACCATCGGCACGCTTTGGCGATCCTGACGGTTTGCGTTACCTCATCAATGAGCTTCACAAAGCAGGTATCGGCGTCATTATGGACTGGGTGCCTGCCCACTTCCCCAAGGACGAATGGGCACTGGCACGCTTCGATGGCACCCCGCTATACGAGGACCCGAATCCCCTGCGCGGTGAACACCCTGACTGGGGCACGTACGTGTTCAACTTCGGCCGACGCGAAGTACGTAACTTCCTTGTTGCCAACGCTCTGTACTGGCTCAAAGAATTCCACTTGGATGGTATCCGCGTGGATGCCGTAGCATCAATGCTCTACCTCGACTACTCGCGCGAGGACGGCCAGTGGGAGCCAAACCAGTATGGCGGCCGCGAAAACCTCGAAGCGATTTCCTTCATTCAGGAAACGAACGCCACCGCGTATCGTCACTGCCCGGGCATCATGATGATCGCCGAGGAATCAACGTCCTGGGGCGGCGTGACGGCGATGACCGAAACCGGCGGCTTGGGCTTCGGCCTGAAATGGAACATGGGCTGGATGAATGACACGTTGCGTTACTTGGCAGAGGAGCCAATTAACCGACGCTGGCATCACAACGAGCTCACATTCTCCCTGGTGTACGCTTTCTCGGAGCACTTCGTTCTGCCGATTTCGCACGACGAAGTCGTTCACGGCAAGGGTTCGCTTTACACCAAGATGCCTGGTGATCACTGGCAAAAGCTCGCAGGTATCCGCCTGCTCTTCGGCTACATGTGGACTCATCCGGGCAAGCAGTTGCTCTTCATGGGCCAGGAATTCGGGCAAATCCACGAATGGGATGAGTCCACCGGGCTTGAGTGGTGGCTCACCGATGACAAGGGTCACGACGGCGTTATGAGTGCGCTCAAGCAGCTCAACGAAGTGCAGGCTGCACATCCGGCTCTCTACGACGATGATTTCACGCCACACGGCTTCGAGTGGATCAACGGCGGAGACTCTGACCACAACGTTCTGTCCTACCTGCGTCGTTCAAAGGACGGATCGGACGTGGTAGCCGTCATCTGCAATTTCGCTGGTACTCCTCATAATGACTACCGCCTTGGCCTGCCTGAAATGGGCACATGGGAAGAGATTGCCAATACCGACGCCATCGAATTTGGCGGCAGCGGAGTGGGGAACTTTGGAGCCGTCGAAGCTGAGGCTGTGCCGTGGGACGGACGCCCGTTCTCGGCACGCATCCAGGTGCCGCCCTACGGCGTCGTGATCCTGACCCCGAAGAAGTAAGCTCACCACAAAAGCAAACAGCAAGAGGGGCGCGGCCAAGATTTTGATCTTAGCCGCGCCCCTCTTGTGCTAGCTGTACTGTCACGGATGACATTCGCACCGTGCGTGACATGGCATCATGCTCGATTATTTCGGTTGGAGCCGGTAAAACGCAATGATGAGGTCTTTATTGGCTCCTCGGTTGGTGTCTTTTCCAAAGCCAGCTTTCTCTGTGTCGGACTCACACTCTGAGGTCACCCCCAGAACGTAACGTCCGTTCACACCGAGTGCAGTAATATCTGACGTTACGCCTGCCCTGAGTTCATCGTCCTTCGCGCGTTGTAGATCCTCTGAATCGTCAATCCTCATGATCGTGACACACCCAGCTGTGTACGATTCTGTCACGCCCATTTCTTTGGTAACAGCAGCATCAGTTTTGTGGATTTCTCCGGTCAGTTCTCCACGTGTCACAAGTTCTTGAAGTAGTTCCCGCGCTTGGTCTTTCGGAGGTTGCGCGAACCAGAACCACATCGTCGCACCCAAGGCGAGGACCAGCGCAGCCACACTCGCAACAACAATCATTCCTTTTTTCGAAATACCGTTCATCGTGTCACCCACTTCCTCGCAGACAACCAACCCAACGTTGTCTTTCGATTAGTCAGCCATGCAACATAGTTTTTTGAATGTTGGGCAATTTTGATGTCTTGGTAAGATTTATTCCCGTACGTTCCCCGCCCGGCTTTTCCAACCACGAATCCGATGTGATACACACGAACATCATTCTTCAGCCCCACGGGAGAGCCCACATTTGCACGTTTTGTGAAGGTGGCGAGATCGTTAGTTGCTCGAGTCAGCCCAAAATAATTCGCAAACGCCTGCGCGTTGATCCAAGATCGTGTTGGGCGTCCAAGCCATGACCACTTGAATCCTCCGTTATTCCACGAAGGGCTCATAGGTGTACTCCCAGCTGCCATGGCTTGTGATACAAAATTTGTACAATCACTGTGATATGTCGTCACTTTGGGATTAGGTTTTTCAGCATAACGATTTGCGTAATCGATTGCGCGTTTCGCATTAAACCCTGCATCGAGCGCCGAGTAGAGCTTGAATGTTTCCCCAGGCTGAAGCAAGCGTTTTTGTTCAGTAGCGGCCGCAAAACGCTGATTCGCATCAGTATCTTGCGTCACTGAATTGGCAATCTCTTCCATGAGCTGGAGGCCACGATCAGAGACTAGATCATCCATTGTTTCCAAGGACTTGATATCGTTTTCGATATCTTGATTAACATGCTTTGCTTGAATAAGATCAGACATTTCGAGCACATCTTCAATATTATGCTGATCGGACACGCTCAAAGCTCCCCCACGAGCATCCACACCTCCGGAAATTAACGCAGGAAGCTCAGCAGAGTAAATTGGCGCGGTCGTCATTGTAAAAGGCGGCAAACCAGATAACGTTTGTACCTTAGCAACTTCTAACCGGCGGGTTGACATATAGCGGCTAAAGGACATATGCGGGTCAACAAGCTCCGGAAATAAATCCAGTTTATAGTGCCCACCAAATGCGTTGACTTCTACCTGCCTGCGACTAACATCTTCTCCTTGGATCTTGTCATGGCTGCGCACTGTCGAATCATTTGAATCCTGTAGAGTTGCTAATTGGTTACTCGCATTTGCAACGATTGGCGCAAATGCGAGTAACGTCGTTGCAGCACCTACTGAAGCAACCAGGGAACGCAAGAAAATACTTTTCTTCACAGCTCTCTCCCCTCTACTACGATGTGATGATGTGACCTCATTGTCACGGCACCATTTTACGATAACGACACGAACTATAAATCAAACTGAGGTTAGGTCACTCAGAAGTACCAAAATGCGAATTTTGATAGAGCTGATACTTCGCTACCTACAGGTAGGGTAAAAACAGCTCATAGCGACACAAGCTAACGCTTGTGTCGCTCCCAAATGATAGGTTGGCACCCTCCACTGAGTCTGCTACCTAAACACGAGCCACAAAACCATGCAGATCAGCGGGTAGTACGCGTAAAGCACCCAACGCGTCCAGGTGTGCAGATAGCCCAGTTCTCCGTTGCGGTAGTGCAAGAATGCTACGCCGATTCCCGGCGTAATGAGTGCAGCTGCTCCGAAGAGTCCCGCAGTCATCATCATCGTATTTTCGTAACGCTGCAAGAAAGTGAAAATCAATAAGAATCCGATGGTGACCACACCGATGTTCATGATGACCTGACGCGAGCCAATGCGCAGAAGAAGATCCCACAAAACCGCAGCAAGGATCACCGCAGCGAGAACTGCGTATCGTATGCCTCCGCTCTCTCGCGCCCAGCGAATCATCACGAGCACAAGGAGACCGATCAACAACCCCCAGACCGGATTCTGGCTGCTCATGTCGAACACCTTCCCCGTCGTCGACAAATCGTAGGGGACCTCCGTTACTGCAGCGAGGATGAAGAGCCGGCCCGCGTACTTCCCGACCGAGCGTGTGCGATGAAAACCCTCGAACAAGAGCCACGCATAGATCGGGATAGCGACCCATGAAATGAGCTCGAACAGCACCAAGCCGGTCAGTCCACCAAGCTTGTCACGATTGAGCATGGCCGCGCCGAATGTGCCCATCGCAGCCGAAAGAGTCATGAAGAAAGCGCCAATGACTTTGAGCTTGAATGTTGATAGGCCACGGCGGCGCTGGGGAATCTCGCCGGAGCGAATTGAATCGTCTTTAATCAAAGCCATGATCAACCTTTCTTTTGACCGCGCAATAGTTTATCGGCTCGCTCGTGATACGGCTGGGCGGGAGCGGTACTAGAAACCGCTCCCGCCCCGATGAGTCGTGGGAAGATCAGCCCTTCACAGAGCCACCCATGGACTCTTGGTAGAAGCGCTGCATCAGAATGAACAGAATTGCAATCGGCAGCGACACCAACACTGCACCTGCAGCGAAGCGTGCATACCAATCCTGGATGTACTCCTTCTGGAGCATCTGCCACAGTCCCAGTGCCACCGTGTAGTTCGTCTGGGTACGGGCAATCACGCGCGCCATCACGAAGTCCAGCCACGGACCAAGGAAGCTCACGATCGCCTGATACACAATCATTGGCTTCGCAATCGGGATAATGATCTTAAAGAACACCTGAGTGCGTGTACAACCATCAAGGAGAGCCGCCTCGTCCAGCGAGGTTGGGATCGTATCCATGTACCCCTTCATCACGTAGAAGCCGGCGCCAGCACCTGCCGAATACACCACGACCAGCGCGATCACTGTCAAGCCATCGGAGGTCAGACCCACAGCCTTGAGGATGAAATAGATAGCTGTCACAGCCATGATTCCCGGGAACATACCCAAGATCAGCACAATGTTCATGAAGGTGCGGCGCAAGCGGAAACGCAAACGGCTCATCACGTACGCCACCGAGAGCACGAAGAACACCGAGATCACACAGACGAAGATCGAAATAATCAAAGTGTTCATGAACATGCGTGGGAAGTTCAAGACGTTGGTTTCCGTCAACAGTCCCTTGTAGTTATCCAGAGAATAGCTCTCGGGGAAGAACGTTGGATTGTACGGAGCTGGATTAGCGTTAAACGACTCAGCAACAACCCACAAAATCGGGAATACCCAGATCACCGCCATGAGACCAAGAAAGAGATGGATCACAATATCGGTAATCATGCGTTTACGGTGGTAGCCACCCTTGGGAGCCTTTGCCACCTGGACATCGACAGGCGCCGGAGCCTTTTCTTGAAGATGAGTAGCCATCAGCGGAACGCCTCCTCGTTCTTGTAGGAGCCCGAATTACGGTAGGTGATCAGCGAAACCACAGCCAGGACGATGAAGGTCAAGATACCGATGACTGCACCGAGGCTGTAATCATGCTTGTCCACCGTCAGCTTGTAGAGCCAAGTGATCAAAAGATCCGTCTTACCTGCAGAATCGCCGATCGGCACGGGAGCGCCGCCAGAGAGAAGGTAAATAACGTTGAAGTTGTTTACGTTTCCGGTGAAGGTCGTGATCAGATACGGCGTGAGCACGAAGATGATGTAAGGCATCGTAATCTTGGTGAAAATCTGCCACGAGTTTGCGCCGTCGAGCTTCGCAGCTTCGTACTGATCCTCAGGAATGTTTTGCAAAATACCCGTTACCTGCATGATTGTGTAAGGGATACCGACCCAGAGGTTGACGACAATAACCGTCACTCGCGCCCATGTAGCATCGGTGAAGAATGGCAAGGAATGCTCAATCCACCCCCAATCCAGAAGCAGACGGTTGATCGCTCCTTGAGGCTGAAGCATCGTATGAATGACCAGAAGCGACACGAACTGAGGAACAGCGATCGACAGCGAGAACATTGCACGCCAGAAGCCCTTACCTCGCGTTGTCCTTCGGTTAATCAACATCGCCATAAACAAGCCGGCGAAGAAGTTCAAGAAGGTTGCAAAGAAAGCCCAGACCAAAGTCCACGCAAGAACCGAGAGGAAGAGTCGAAGATTCACATCGCCACCAGCGTTGGCGAATACAGCGCCGAAGGTATCGAAACCCACCCAATCGAAAAGCACCAGATGCTTGTGATCGTAGTTGGTGAACGCCATCGAAATCATGAACACCAGTGGCAAAACTGTAAATGTCAAAATACCGAGCGTCGGAAGGAACATCAGAAGCTGGTGTGCTTTGGTGTCCAGCAGGGTACGGAAATCATCCATCGCACTCATCGGACGGCCGTACTTCTTTTGGTCTTCTTCTGCCTTGTAAGCGCTCGATACGGCAACAGTCCACAGATAAACGAACAGCAAACATAGAGCAACAGTTGCTACACCGTAGAGCAGGATGATCACCGACGAATCGGATTCGCTGCATTCGGGGTATCCATCAACCATCACACACTTTTGCTCTGCATCGCCCAGACCAGGAAGTGCCGCAAGATAAGACACACCACTGACTGCCATAAAAACAATGAAAAGAACTTCCAGTGTGAGAAGGGCAAGACCCTTCACATATTGTTTATGGACAAGATTGCCCAGGCCGAAGATCACAGCCGAAAGTTTCGTGTAAATGCCTCCCTCACGCAACGCCTTTGAAACGCGATACGGAGACGGACCTACGTAGTCCTTGCCGAGTTTCTTTCGAAGCTTCATTTCACGCTTCGAGATCGGAGGTTTCACCTCCGGAACTATATCTTTTGTCTCAGGCGCTACATCTAACATGCTCGCCTACCTTCCCTTTAGGGCTCACTTGTGCCGCTAGATCACAATTAGTTTTCGTAAGGTGCAGGTCACATCCTCAAGTGGAGAATGTGACCTGCACTCACTTAGTCATCACAGATGCGATGAAGGCCGTCACTTACCAACCTTGGCCATCTGCTCCACGAATGGAGCAACCTTTGCAGCTGCGTTGTCCGGGGTCACTTCCTTGTTCACCAGGCCTGCACCAAGAGCGCCCGCTGGATCCCACCAAGCACCCATTGCCGCGATGGTTGGCTGAAGAATCGACGCCTTGGCAATGGTGCCAACCTGAGCCTTAGCAGCCAGATCGTCAGCCTTGATCTCGGATGCGAGTGACTTGTCGGTCGGGACAATTCCGCGCATATCGTAGTGAGCCTTCTGAGCTTCCTTCGAACCGAGGAATGCGGCGAACTGCGATGCAGCCTTGACTTCCTTGGTCTTCGGGTTGTAGCCGATTGCCTTCGAGCCAGCGAATGCGTCCATCTGGTAATCGGTGCCATCCACCTTGATCATCGGAGGAATAGTTGCAGCGTAGTTGTCGCCAAGAGCCTTCTTGACGTTCTCAGCATCCCAGGTACCGGAGAAGACGACGTCAACGTTGCCGGCCTTCATGCCGCCCAGACCCGAGCCGTCCTTATCGTTGACAAAGTTCTTGTTTGCCGCAACGTTTGCGAGGTAAGCGGTGACCTTGCCAGCCTTGGCAGGATCAAGCTTGATGGCTTCCTCAGCCTTAGTGCCATCACCGAAGAACTTCAGATCAGCAGCCTTCGAGTAGAAGGACTGAATATACCAAGCGTTGTCGAGCGGGAAAGAAACTTTTGCCTTCTCAAGCATGGTGTCGAAAGACTTGACATCATCTGCCGAGAGCTTGGCCTTGTTGTAGTACATGAACCATGTGTTACCGGTGAACGGAACACCGTAGAGCTTGCCATCGGTGCCGGTGACCGACTGAACCATGACATCGTCGTTCTGTTCCTTGACCTGCTTGGCTTCATTCTCACCGAGCTGCCCAATTGCACCGAAGTCGACGAGGGAGCCAAGCTGATCGTTTGCGAACATGTAAACGTCTGCAGCTGCGGACGGATCCTGCTGGACAGTCGTACGAACGTCAGCTTCAGAGACAACGTCGTTCTTCCAGGTGATCTTGTACTCCGGGTGAGCCTTTTCGAATGCCTTCTGCTGGGCAGCCATCCAGTCCTTGTCCTCCTGCGGCGACCACACGCGCAGGGAAACAGCCTTAGTTTCACCCGAAGACTTCGAGCCATCCTTTGTAGCGGTGTCGCCACCACATGCAGCAAGACCGAGAGCCATCGAGAGAGCGCCGACTGTACCGGCGGCCTTCTTCCAAGTGATCGTCATCAATATTCCTTTCTTCGTGGACCCGCATACGTCCCCTCAACGCCGAGAGTTTTTACGCCTGTGGGCTGATATTTTGACGATGATTTTGCGTGCCGGCATCTATGACGTTCCACACGCTTGCCTCTAGTGTAACTGTCTGCAACGATCCATTCAACACTGCAAAGAGTTACAAAAACATCACGTTTTCAGCCACGTGTACTACGCTCCCAATTTACCCCTGAAATGCCGCGCTTTCAGAAAAAACTCACCCTCGATGTCGGACAAATTTTCGTGCGAAAAAACTACCATTTCAACTCCTCTTTTCGTCGCCAACACCCCACCAACACGTATCCTTAGATTCGATACCCTCGCAGGCGGGTATCGTTCCCAGAGGAAACGGAGAAATAATGGCGCTACACTACCCTTCCCCTGCATGGATGGATACGGCAGTCTTTTACGAGGTCTACCCTCAGTCTTTCCAAGATTCAAACGGCGATGGAATCGGTGACCTTCCCGGTCTCATCTCGCGCTTGGACTACATCGCCACTCTCGGGGCAAATGCACTGTGGATCAATCCGTGCTTCGATTCCCCCTTTAAAGACGCCGGCTACGATGTGCGCGACTATTGCCAAGTTGCCTCGCGTTACGGCACCAACGACGATCTGGTGGCACTTTTCGATGCCGCCCACTCCCGCGGTATGCGTGTCCTGCTCGATCTTGTCCCAGGCCACACTTCCGAAGAACACGAGTGGTTCGAAGCCTCAAAGAGTTCCACAATGAATGCGCTCTCAGATCGCTATATCTGGTCATCCTCATGGATCGACGGCGGCGACGGCCTGCCCTTTATCGCAGGAGAAGCTGAACGTGATGGCACCTATATTCTCAACTTCTTCAAATCTCAGCCCGCATTAAACTACGGGTTCGCACACCCCAAATACCCGTGGCAAAAAGAAGCACTCGGGTCTCACGCTCGTGCAACAGCCGATGCGCTCGTTGATGTCATGCGATTCTGGCTCTCCCGCGGCGCCGACGGATTCCGTGTCGACATGGCAGACTCCCTCGTCAAGCATGACGACGAGGGCAAACCTGCCACGATCGCAACATGGAACTACATGTTTGATCAGATCCGGCCAGAATTCCCTGAAGCCGCTTGGGTATCCGAATGGGGACGACCCAAGGAATCCATGCGTGCTGGGTTCGACGCCGATTTCTACCTCGATTGGCGCTGGGGCGGCAACCCCAACGGATACAACATGCTCCTGCGCAACACTGACGATTCACGCTCTCGGGGCGTGGACTGGAGCTACTTCAATGCTGATTCCAATGCCGACATCACCGGTTTCCTCGGCGATTACCTTCCTTCCCTTGAAGCAGCACAAAAAGTCGGCGGCAGCTTTTCACTCATTACCTGCAATCACGACACAGTGCGCCTCGCTCCTCGCTTAGATGAACGTGAGCGCGACATCGCCTTCGCTTTCCTCCTCACGATGCCAGGCGCACCTTTTATTTATTACGGCGACGAGATCGGAATGCGCTATCACACTCTGCCAACCAAAGAGGGTGGATACTCCCGCACAGGTTCACGCACTCCAATGCAGTGGGATTCTTCGGCACAATACGGTTTCACAACGTCGAACAAGCCATATCTTCCCGTTGATCCCTCTCCTGATGCACCAACCGTCGCAAGCGAGATGGCTCGCCCAGATTCACTATGGAATCAGATATCAGCCCTTCTGCACCTACGCCATCAGTCGCCAGCATTTGCAACAACAGCAGCTTTGACAATCATTCACGCTGAGCGTGGTGACACACTCTTTGCTTTTAGTCGAGGTGAAGGCGACAATCGCCGTCTCGTGGTCGTCAACCCAGGGCGCGACTGGCACGAACTCAACGACACCGGCGCCACCAGCATCGACTACGTCATCGGTTCCGTGTCTCTTAACAACGGACGAATCAACGTCGGACCACAGTCCTTTGCTGTGCTGTCCTAAGGAGTGAAGATGCAGGGCACGTGCGGTACCCTGCATCTTTTCTCTCAACAATGTGGAAATTTGCAACCATATCGCGATATTCTAAAAACAGTGTGTGGCTCTTGCAGAAATTTCTTTCATGCCAGCGCCCTTCCCCACCAACCGCAGCGACAAAGGAGTTGCCACATGTCCCGTCGTATTCGCCTGTCGGATCTCGCGCAGCAAGCGGGAGTTTCCACAGCAACAGTTTCACGCGTGATTAATGGCAAAGACACCGTTGCTCCTGAAACTCGTCAGGCCGTTCTCGAAGCTCTGGATCTGCTCGGTTACGAACGCCCAGAGAAGCTCCGCGAGCGCACTGGCGGTCTCATCGGTTTAATAGTGCCTGAGCTGACAAATCCAATCTTCCCTAAGTTTGTCCAAGCCCTTTCCGGCGCAATGACTCTTGCAGGTTACACTCCACTGCTTGGCACACAGAATGCCGGCGGAGCAACCGAAGATTCACTCACCTCTGCCATCCTCACTCACGGCGTATCTGGTTTGGTCTTCGTCTCTGGTCTCCACGCCGATTCCACGGCAGATTTGGATCGATACGAAGCAATCGTTGAGCGTGGCACACCGTTCGTCACAATCAACGGCAACAACCCTGCGCTCAACGTTCCCGATTTTTCTACCGACGATGCCGACGCCGTATCGCAAGCAGTGCGCCATCTTGCAGGCTTGGGGCACACGAAGATCGCATACGCATCAGGCCCGCTGCGCTTCATCCCGTCTGCTGCGAAATTGGCTGCATTTACCAACGTGATGGCTGAGGTCGCCCCTGGCGAGCCGATCCGTTCGGCTCATACACTTTTCACCGTTGAAGGTGGTCATTCCGCTGCGAAGGCACTGATCGATGACGGCGCGACAGCAATCGTGTGCGCCTCGGACATCATGGCTCTCGGCGTCATCGACTACTGTGCAGGCGTCGGACTGTCAATTCCCGGTGACGTCTCCGTGATCGGATTCGACGATTCCACGATGATGCCGCTAGTTCGCCCTGCTTTGACCACGATACGCCAGCCTGTGCAAGCAATTGCCGACGCCGTCGTCGCAACTCTCGTCGGCCGTATCGGGCATCCCGAAACCCCAATGTTCTCGGCAACATTCAAGCCCGAGCTCGTGGTGCGTGAAACGACCGCTCCACCAGCATCGAAATAATATGGAGCAAAACCAGGAGAGGAAAAGATAGTGGAAATTCTTCACCGCGCAAGCGACTCCCACGAGTGGTGGCGGGAGGCGGTGATCTACCAGATTTATCCGCGTTCTTTCGCTTCCTCGAACGGCCCCGTCGGTGATCTTTATGGGATTACCTCTCGCCTGGGCTACATCAAGCAGCTCGGAGCTGACGCAATTTGGCTCTCACCGTTCTACAAGTCGCCGCAAAAAGATGCTGGCTACGACGTGGCCGACTACCGAAGCGTCGATCCGATGTTCGCAGATAACGCCGCTGCGGAGGCAATGATCGAAAAGGCACACCTGTTCGGGTTGAAAGTCATCATTGACCTGGTTCCTAACCACACCTCTGATCAACATGAATGGTTCCGTGCGGCACTTGCCGGAGGAAAAAATGCACCCGAGCGAGCACACTATTGGTTCCGTGAGGGAAAGGGTGAGGACGGCAACGAACCACCTAATGATTGGACTTCCGTATTCGGCGGCCCAGCGTGGACACGTGTCAAGGATCGCGCCGACGCTCCCGGATCGCCGTGGGAAAACGATGGATCATGGTATCTGCACCTCTTTGACTCCTCCCAGCCAGATCTCAATTGGACTAATCCAGCCGTGCACGAAGAATTCAACTCAATTCTTCGCTACTGGCTCGATCGCGGCGTGGATGGTTTCCGCGTCGATGTTGCCCACGGGCTTGCGAAAGACCCAGAACTTCCTGACTGGCAGTACCACTGGGATATGGTGTCTGGTGGCAACGAACTCCCTGAGAATGTTCCTGCTCCACCACAGTGGAATCGACCTGAAGTTCACGAAATTTACCGCGAGTGGCGCAAAGTCCTCAACGAGTACGGCAAACCAGCTCTCGTGGCTGAAGCGTGGCTGTCTGATCCCCAGGATATGAAGCTGTACGTCCGCAGCGACGAGATGAGCCAAGCGTTCAACTTTGATTTCTTGATCTCTCCTTTCAAAGAAGAGGCCTACCGGAAAGTGATCGCGCAATCGCTAGCCGAAATGGACGCTGTTGGCGCTCCGACCACCTGGGTTCTGTCCAACCACGACGTCGTTCGTGCAGCTTCTCGCTTCGGCTTGACTGATACAGGCAAGGGACCTAACGGTATACGCGCGTGGGAAGAACAGCCCGACGCCGCTCTTGGAGCACGTCGTGCACTCGCGGCACATGCTCTCCAGGCGGCTCTTCCTGGTTCCCTCTATATTTACCAGGGAGAAGAGCTCTCACTACCCGAGCATACGGAGCTTCCTGACGAGGTGCGCCAAGATCCGACATTTGCACGCACCAACGGTCAAGAAGCAGGACGCGACGGATGCCGTATTCCACTTCCCTGGCTAAGCGATCACCCGAGCTACGGATTCTCCCCTGACGGTTCCTCGTGGCTTCCACAGCCACAACAATGGGCAGAACTCGCCATGGATCGCCAGGCTCTCGATCCGAACTCCTCGCTGAACTTCTTTAAGAAGATGTACCAGATCCGCAAGGTTGTACAACTTGGCTCAGCTGAGCTCCTCGAAGGAACCGGCCCTGGCCTCCACTATGTGTCACGGGCACAGGGACGCGATCCACTCCACATCGTCACTGCATTTGATGACCCAGTTGAACTGCCTTCAGGTGCGCGAGTAGTTCTGGCATCGTCGGAGGTGACACAGGCTGGAGGCGAGAAGGTCAATGGATACGTCCCAGCGAATTCAACAGTGTGGTACGTGGTTGATCGTCATGGTTTGTGAACCCGTACAACGCTCTGATTCTCAATAGCAGTGTGCGGCGAAGATTCTCTTCGCCGCACACTGCTATTGACGTTTAGAAAAGCACCGCTGCGAGTGCTTTCCGCGCTGCTGTCACAATGTCTGATTGCTGTCCGAGCAAATCAAAGAATTCGAGAATGCGCGCACGCACACGCTCGCGATCATCACCATCGGTTGCTTTCACCGTCTCAATGAGTCGACTCAAAGCAATATCGGGTCGAGAGGCAAACTCGATATCAGCGCCCATGAGCTGAGTATCAACATCTGCGAACGAGGCACGGGCAATTTTTTCGATTGTTTCTTGTGCTCTAGCAGGATCTGTCATCTGGGGCATCTGCCCCATCCGATCCAAATAATTGACCTGAGCCAGCGCAGATTTCGCCTCGTCATCCTTCGGATTTTGAGCCAGAGCCTTTTCATAGGCAACTCGTGCCCCAGCGAAATCGCCCTGCTTCATCAGTTCCATTCCTTCTTTGTGAAGGGGCGGGATCTGAGGTTCCTTGACCTGCGCATCAGGATCCAACACACCGTTAATCCCATACTGCGCTGCTGAATCGATGATCTTGTCAATCTGAGCACGCACATCGGCTTCTGCGGGCAAGCCCTGGACAATCGGCACAGGATTCCCCTGAAGCAACAGTGCAAGAGCTGGAACACCATTGACGCCAAAAACGGCACTGATCTGGGGATGAGCGTCAACGTCGGCTACGGCCAACTGGATACGGCCCGCTTTTGCCACAATCATTGGGCGAAGAAAATCCAAAAGCTTATCAGAATTCTCTGAACGGTCCGAAGTAAAGGCCACCAGAACAGGAACCTTCATTGACATGGTGACTGCCGCTTGCAAACTTTCCTCAGTGAGCTTGACTTCAAGTTTTCCCGGGATTGATTCACCAACGGGTACCTGGGACAGAGAGTCCGGTTCCTTCTGTGATTTGAGGGTAGACAGATCGAATGCTCCAGCCATTACTTATTCGCCTTCATCTCGACAATCGACGGTGCAGACGCACCAATCACCTGGATTTTTCCCTGAGCAGGAAGATAGAAAGCCACTTGGCTCGAATACGTTGTGGCCAAGGACTTTTCAATCTCATAGCTCGGTTTCTTCGGGTCTTGGTTGATCCAACCCGCCAGTTCTCCGCCCACCGTGAGCGTTGCCTCTGACTTCGTCTTCTCAAGCGTCGTTGTATAACGGATTTCTCCGACAATCAGTGCGCCGCCGTCTTCCGTCGACACCACCTGAACGGGAGTTTGACCGGCAATATATTTCGTTGATACCTTACCCAGCCCCTTGATCGAATTCGACAGTGCTTTCGTCTGTTCTTCCGTCTTTACATAGAGCTGATCGTCAGCAACGAATTGAATATCGCCCGCCTTGCGATCCTGAAGATACTTCGCGTACGCGCTCACGACATCTGAGGGGGCTGTGGAGAGTTTCGCATCCTTGCCAAGGTAACCGTCTTTCGTTGAGTCCGCGGAAACCAAGGCTGAGATGTCCACTCCTGGGAAGAGTTCGACGTCGGCGACAAGCGCCAGTTCCTCGCGCGGTGAGGACGCCCCCCACACAGACAGGGTGTACAGATTCTCTTGGTCTGTTGGCGCAGTAATTGTCATAACAGAACGTGGAAACAAACGACCCGAGTACACCGGTATTGACTTGGGATCGAGGACGATGGGATCGAGAGTGAATTTCTCCCCCATACCTTTCTTTAGGCGGTATTCACCCGATCGTTGCGCCCGCAATGGGTTACCGATACGTTCGGGTAACTTGGCACCGTTTGTGTCCTTATCGGCCTGGGCTAATGCTTTCGCAGTATCAGAAACAATCTGAGCAAACTTCTTCGATTCCATCAAAGGCACTGCACTGTTGACAGATTTGGGCTGAGGGACAGATTGGCTTGAGGTGGTCGAGCACGCACCGAGCGCCATAATAAACGCGATGCCAACTACGGGAACTGCTTTACGCATCATTCTCTCCCTTGCTGCGAATGCTCCATCGGCTTCGCCAGTCTTTTCCATTCTCAATATTGACCATGCCCGTGACCGGTTCGGCCGATTCAGTGTGTGTAGCTTCCGATATGGACTCTGGATCAGCGTTGTTCGGTTCCGTTTGCGTGGATAGCTCTTCGGGGAACCAGGAGGCCACCTCGCGGTGACGCAACTCTTGCGCACGGGCGCTACCTGGCACAACGCCAGCTCCGAGTGTGCCACCCGAAGCAGCAGCAATGGTCGGTCGATTTTGCCCGTCGTACACAGTGGTGCGCGGCCTCTCGACATCGATCGTGAGCCGGTCATCGTCGTCGAGAGGTCGATTGCGGAGTGCCATTGATCGTGACGTGCCTGGAAGAATTCCGGCACCGTATGCACGATCGGTGTGCTTACGCTGCAGCGGACGTTCCTCTTGAGATAAGTCACCGTCGAAAGTTTCCAGAGGGGTGGTCTGTGCTGCTCGTGCGGCTGCGCGCCGTGATCGACGCTCACGCATATCACGCTCCTGCCAATCTTGAAGCAGAAGGAACAGACCGACAAGCGTTAAAAGAACTCCGATGGCAATCGTTGACCACGGGGAAGCCTTCGCCACCGAATGCTGCCAAGTTAGCGTCAATTTCGGAGCCTGGGCACTTGTTGTCGTTGCCACAAGAACATCCTGCCTGTCCGAGGAAGCTGTGACATCAAATTCGATGCGGTCCTTGCCATGCCCGCTCTTATGCCACCAGTCAGAATCGAGAGAAAACTTTTTCTCTGAACCGAGCTTGGTGTCCTGTGTCGATTGCTCTTTATCACCTTTAAGTACTGTGATCTTTGGTTCAGTCCAACTCGTGAGCCCCGTCAGACGCGATCCGGCAGATTTCCCAATCCAGGCATCAACATCGTGTGCAGAACCGAGAGCCCACTGGATCTGCTGACCTTGGGCATCAAGTTTGACGTGCACAGTCGAATCAACCATCTCAAGAACGCCAGGCGCAGTTGCGACAACCGCACCAGACGGTGCAACAGTGGCTTCAACCGTCATTTCGTCTTGTGCAACAAGCGCCCGAATTCCGGTTGCAATGGACAAGATTACGCCCATCACAATGAGCGCAACGCCCCCATAACGTTTCATGTGCATCCTTCAATCTCGACGCCAAAAGCGATACTCAAAATAATTATAACGATTTGACAACAATAACTGTTGCAAAGTCAGAATTGGAGACAATGTGAGTGACCTGACCCGACCAACCGTAGGGTAAGATGTGGTGTAACTTTCAGGAGGTCGAAATTATCGTGGCCGAAGAGCATCCCACATTTCCCGTTGTTATGCGTGGCTATGACCGCGCCCAGGTTGATGAGCGTGTCTCGATGCTCGAGACACAACTTGAGCATACCGTGCGCCAAGTTGAATCACTTGACTCTCAGATCCTTTCTCTTTCCGCTGAACTTTCACAAGCACGTGAACAGCTCAAAGAAACAGAACGTCCTTCATACTCTGGCCTTGGCCAACGCGTTGAAAGACTCTTGAAGTCGACAGAAGAGCAAGCTCTTGATGTCATGACTCGTGCTCGCGCAGAAGCAAAAGCCATCGTCGACGGAGCAAAGGCACAGTCAGCGTCGCTTGCTGATGCCGCTTCCCACGAGAGTCAGTCAATTTTGAATGCAGCGCGCACCGAAGCAACAAACGTCAAGGAATCGGCCAAGTCAGAAGCCGACGCGCTGGCTGAAATGTCAAAGAGGACGTCAGAAGAAATGGTCGCCTCAGCAGAACGTGAAGCAGCGCGTTTGCGTACAGATACCCAGGCAGAAGTCGCCGCCTTGAGAGCAAAAGCATCGCATGATGCCGCTACTGCTCTCGCTGAAGCCGAATCAGAAGCCACAGCAATGCGTACCGCCGCCCAGGAGGAAGTTGCCGCGCTTCGTTCCTCTGCACAGTCGGACATTGCTGAACTTCGGGCGCAAGCGGAACAAGAAGTCGCTCAACTCCGCGCTAGCGCACAATCGGAGGTTTCCGAGCTTCGCGCCCAGGCTGAACGCGAAGTTGTGGAATTGCGTAAAAAAGCTGCCCAGGAACTTGCCGACGAAGACGCACAGTTGCGTGAACGCGCCGAAGCGATGGTCACGTCTGCTCAGGATGCAGCCGCCGACGCCGAAACTCGCCTTGTCACCGCGACGCAACGCGCTGATTCTCTCACAGAGTCATCGACAAAGCAGGCATCGGAGCTCCTTGAAAACGCACGCACCGAAGCAGCCTCAATTCTCGATGAAGCGCGCAAAGAAGCTGCTCGGATCCGCAAAAGCGCAACCAACGACGCCGAGCGAGCAAAGTCGGATGCAGATGCGCACATCGCATCGTTGGTGGAGCAAAAGACAAACCTCACCTCATATCTCGAAGATATGCGAGCAATACTCACTGGTTCCACCACGTCACTCGCGTTAAGTGAAGTCGTTGACGCCGCTGAGCAACATCAAACGAAGTAACTTGCTGTGGGGGGGGGGGTGGGTGGGGGGGAGCGCGGGGGGGGGCCCCCCCCCCCCCCCCCAAGCTGACGTGGGAACACA
>NZ_JBQJCE010000011.1:0-62851 GCF_053585065.1 Arcanobacterium sp. (ex Cirak et al. 2026) | reverse complement strand
TAAACCCCCGGGTCACGCTCCGGGTGGGGCGGCCCCCCCTCCCCGCCCCCCCCCCTCCACTTACGTTTATCGTGGCACCACCACTATTCTTCATGGCAATGAGCCGCGAGCCTCACAGCCCCAACTGTCCTGAGCCAAAAAGTGGCATATACGGCGTGAGATCAGCACGCGTACCTGAGTATGAGATGGTTCGCCTATCAACTTCGCGCCCCATCACAAGATCGAGCCATGTTTGGCCATCCATTTCCACAACATTCGGTGGGGTACCGCGTCGGTGATTGACTCCTTCGATTGCTTGGACAGCCCCGATCCAGGGCACACGGATTTCCACCGCATGACCTGGATGACGCTCAGCGAATTCTTCAAGCGCGAAACGCACAGCAGTGATCAGCGTCGGACGCGATACCTCTCCCCCATGCGCATAAGCTCGAATTGCTTCCATCCCCTCCTGCGAAGAAATTCGTCGTTTCATCACATGATTCCCTGTGCAAGCATCGCGTCCGCAACCTTCGTAAAGCCAGCCACATTCGCACCCACCTGGTAATCACCAGGCGCATCAACAGCATCTGCAGCTTCGAGCGCCGACGTGTGAATATTGCACATAATGTCATCAAGCTTGGCTTCGACCTGCTCAAACGACCACTGAGCAAAACCTGCGTTCTGTGCCATCTCAAGCGCCGACGTCGCCACGCCGCCTGCGTTAGACGCTTTGCCTGGCGCATACAACACGCCAGCAGCCTTTGCCGCATCGATCGCCGCATTGGTCAGCGGCATGTTGGCCCCTTCCGCGATGAGCTTCACACCACCTTTAATCAATGTGGCCATATCGGATGCATGAAGTTCATTTTGCGTAGCACATGGCAGGGCAAGATCAACCTCAGCGGCATCCCACACGCGCGCACCTTCACGATAAACAGCGCTCTTGCGTCGGTTGGCATACTCTGAGATACGTCCGCGCTCAACTTCCTTGATCTGCTTGAGGAGTGCAACGTCGATCCCTTCCGGATCGTAAACGCTACCTGTTGAATCCGAAGCTGTCACGGCTTTAGCGCCAAGAGCCTCAAGTTTCTCTGCAGCATAGATCGCCACATTACCCGAGCCTGAAATCGCAACAGTTTTCCCCTCCAGAGAGTCACCTGCGGTAGCAAGCATCTCACGCGCAAAGATCACCAGACCATAGCCGGTAGCCTCAGTGCGAGCCAACGAGCCGCCCCAATCGAGTCCCTTACCCGTGAGCACACCGGCTTCGAAACGGTTTGTAATGCGCTTGTACTGGCCGTAAAGGTAACCAATTTCGCGTCCACCTACACCGATATCACCAGCAGGAATGTCAGTGAGAGCACCAATGTGTCGGTACAGCTCAGTCATGAACGCCTGGCAGAAACGCATCACTTCGGCATCGGATTTTCCATGCGGATCGAAGTCAGAACCGCCTTTACCACCACCGATCATTTGTCCGGTGAGAGCGTTCTTGAAGATCTGCTCAAATCCGAGGAACTTGATCACTGAGAGATTGACTGATGGGTGGAAGCGCAAACCACCTTTGTACGGGCCGAGCGAGGAATTGAATTCGACGCGGTAGCCTCGATTCACCTGCACTTGCCCAGCGTCGTCGGTCCAGGCAACACGGAACATCAGTTGACGTTCGGGTTCGACCATCCGCTCAAGCACAGCTGCCTGAGCATATTCGGGGTTCTTCACAAGCAAGCCACCCAGCGAATCGACTACCTCGCCCACAGCCTGCACAAACTCCGGCTGCGAGCCATTTCTGCGCTCGATGCCTTCGATGATCTTTTCACGAATGTCCACTCGTCCTCCTTCTTAAACGGTTTCCGACGTTCAGCCTAAATCATCACTAGCTAATACGCCGAAAAAACCACATGGTGGGACGATTAATCGCGATCAGTCATGTCCAAGTCCGTCGTCGCCGCCCAGTCACGACGGGACGGCCAGACCAATCGTGGACAGCAGTGCCTCATCATTCTCGCGAACCGACGAGCGATGCTCTCTTCCCCACGCAAATGACGACGCTCAACCCGCTCACATCGAGGCTGTGTCTGGTGAAGAATCACAAAACTCCTTCAACAATGATTGCAACACTGTAAAGACTACTCAGCCTTTCCCTGACTATAGGCGCCTTTAGCCCGATTATCAGTGCTTCACGTCGCCACTCCGGTAGACTGACATCAGTTGTCGCGGCATCATGACCCGGCACGTCCAGGAAAGCCGAACGAAAGGATTCTCATGGCTTCCAAATGGTTGAAGGCCGCCGCGATCGCGCTCCCTGCAGCGCTTTTGTTTGGCGCATGTGACACAACCATGTCCATCAAACTGAACGAAGATCGCACTGCTGAAGTCGTCATGGATATCAATGACACCGACGGCGCGCTCACTAAGCTTGCTGGCGATCGAGTCAAATGCGACGCTTTCAAAGAGCAGCTGAAGACACAAGCAAAAGATCAAGAGACCAAAGTTGAAGACCTCAGCAACGGTGGCAATCTTCACTGCAAGCTCTCGGCCAAAGGCCCGATTTCAGCGTCATTCAAGGGCGAAGGCTTTAAAGAAACCGATACCTCCTACATTCTCGACGGTTCAAGCCTTGCCGGTCTGAAACAGAGTGATCTGAAGCAGATGAAGAACCTCCCCTTCCCGCTGAACATCAAGCTGAGCATCGAGATGCCCGGTGAGATTGTCAAGACCGAAGGTGATGTGAAGGTTTCGGGTAACACAGCCACCATCGAGGGCGTCGATGCCCTCGCTAAGGGATTCAAGGTTGAAGGTTACAAGACCGCTTCGATGGCATCACACATCGGCCTATGGATTGCGATTGCTGTCGGCGCTGCGCTGATCATCGCAATTGCGACTTGGCTGATGCTGGCTGCAAAGAAGCACAAGAAGAATAACGTCGGCACTGAAGCATACCAGGGGCCCGATACACTGATGAACGGTGCACCTGCGCCGACCTCATCCGTTCCTCCTGTTCCTCAGGCACAGCCGACCGGTCCCACTGGTGTCGCTCCGGCTCCAGCGACCCCTGTCATGCCCACCCAAAATGCCTCCGCGCCCATCCCGGGCGAGATTGCGGACGCTACACAGACCGAAATCTCAACCCCTCAGGCTCCTGAAGTTGATCATGGGGAGAAACCAGGGACTGTGATGGATGACGGCCAAGGAAACGATGAACGATGAACCGTTCCTCCGCTGAACACCCAGCGTTCCTTCGCTGAAATAGTCAGTAAATAAAGGTGTGGGCGACAGTTTGAAACTGTCGCCCACACCTTTATGAATGTGTTCGCTGAGTTAGCTCACTTCATCTTGGTGCCGGTGGAGCCGAGGCGCTCGCACGCTTCAACAACGCGGGCAGCCATGCCAGCTTCGGCAGCCTTACCCCATGCGCGCGGATCATACTTCTTCTTGTTGCCCACTTCGCCGTCGATCTTGAGGACACCTTCGTAGTTTGTCATCATCCAGTCCACAACTGGGCGGGTGAAGGCGTACTGAGTGTCAGTGTCAACGTTCATCTTGATAACGCCGTTGCGCACTGCGGTGGCAATCTCCTCAGCGGTGGAGCCGGAGCCACCGTGCATTACGAGATCGAATGGCGATTCCTTGCCAACCTTTGCACCAACCTCAGCCTGGATGTCACCCAGAAGCTCAGGACGGAGCTTGACGTGGCCGGGCTTGTAAGCACCATGCACGTTTCCGAAGGTCAGAGCGGTAATGTAGCGGCCGTTCTCGCCCATGCCAAGCGCTTCGATGGTCTTGAGAGCATCCTCAGCGGTGGTGTAGAGCTTCTCGTTGATTTCACCTACAACGCCATCTTCTTCGCCACCAACAGCGCCGATCTCAATCTCGAGAACGGTGTTCGCAGCCTTGGCCATGGCAAGCAGCTCCTTAGCGATCTCAAGGTTCTCCTCAAGCGGCACTGCCGAACCGTCCCACATGTGGGACTGGAAGAAGGGAAGACGGCCAGCCTTGACTTCCTCAGCTTCGAGTTCGAGGATCGGGCGGAGCCAGGAATCGATGTTCTGCTTAGCGCAGTGATCGGTGTGAAGCGCAATGTTCACATCGTAGTTCTTGGCGATCTCGCGTGCGTAAGCAACCATGGCGAGCGAACCAGCAACGCGATCCTTCACCGTGGAGCCAGACCAGTACTCAGCACCGCCAACCGACACCTGGATGATGCCGTCCGACTCCGCATCGGCGAAGCCCTTGATAGCTGCGCTCAGGGTCTGCGAAGACGTCACGTTAATAGCAGGGTATGCAAACTTGCCGGCCTTAGCGCGGTCAAGCATTTCGTTGTAAACCTCAGGGGTTGCGATAGCCACTTCAGTGAGCTCCTTTATCGACTATTTCTGACGCCTCTTATTATTCCACGCTTTGCTCCTCGCGCCTACACCTCAAAGTCCTAGATCCCACAGCGTCCTAAAATAGTGCTGTATTGGAGCCGTTACCCAAGGAGCGAACATGGTCATCGATACTGTTGAAGAAAGCGCGCAAGCTCTCGCTGATTTTCTTGACGGAAAGCGCACGATCGTCGTCTCGGGCGCCGGCACATCTACCGACGCTGGCCTGCCCGACTACCGTGGAACGGGCACCACTTCCGAGCCCTCAATCGACTTTGACATGTTTATGTCCGATCCGGCGTGGCGAGCGTGGGTCTGGCAACGCAACCACGAGACCTGGCGTCACATGCGCACACTGCAACCTACCGGAGCCCACCGAGCAATCGCCGCGTTTGAACGCGCAGGCCTCGTGACCGCAAACGCCACACAAAACGTCGATGGTTTGGATAAAAAGTCCGGACAACACCATGTGTGGGAACTCCACGGCTCGTTCGCCACTGTCGACTGTATCGACTGCGAAACGCGCTTCACACGCGAGGAATATGATGAGCTCCTCGTCGCCCTCAATCCTCACTGGCCACAAACCGACGAACTGCCCGTGATCCTCGCTCCCGCACGGCGCGCCGACGCCGATGCGTCAACTTTCCGTGTCGCTCCGTGTCCCAACTGCGCGGGTATCGTCAAACCCTCTGTTGTGTTCTTTGGCGAAAGTTTACCGGGGGAAGCGATGGACGGTGCCATGCGGGCAGCCACCGACGCTGACGCAGTCCTGGTGGTTGGCACCTCGTTGGTGGTGTCCACAGGAATGTGGGTCATGCGCCAAGGGTGGGCGCATGGAAGCCCGGTAGCAATCATCAATCGCGGCGCAACGGCTGGAGATCAGTTCGCCGATCTACGCATCGAGGCAGGTGCGAGCGAAGTTCTCACTCGCGCAGCGGAGATTTTAGGACTCTAACGCGCCGCTTCCCACCACGCATGGCAACCAGTGCTGACGCATCCACTCGTACTGGACCACAGCCGCCGCGGCTGCCACATTCATTGAACGGGTGGAACCGAACTGCTCAATATACACTTTCATTTGGGCGAGACCTTGAAGCTCGGGCGAAAGGCCAGTGGATTCTTGACCAAAAACCAGCACGCATTTTTCAGGAAGCGCCGTGGTCTGCAAAGGGGTGGATCCGTCCGTATTGTCCACCGCCACCACCGTATAACCTTCCTCGCGAGCCCACTGCTCCAAAGATGCGGCATCGGGATGGTTCATCACGTTCATGTAGCGATCAGTCACTAACGCGCCGCGTCGGTTCCACCGTTTCTTGCCAACGATATGCACACCGGCCACATTGAACGCGTTTCCCGTGCGAACAATCGAGCCGATGTTGAGATCATGGGCAAGGTTTTCGATCGCAATGTGCAGTGAGGTTCGAGTGGTGTCGAGATCAGCTTTGATCGCTTCCACACTCCAGTAGCGATATTTATCAATCACATTACGTCGGTCGCCATTTTCCAAAAGTTCGCGATCATAGCGCGGATCGTCTGGAAACTCGCCCTGCCACGGCCCGACACCGACAAGGACTTCTTTGTTGAAGTCAAAGCGCAAGGGTTCGTGTTCGGTTCCACCTGACGCCTCCGATGCAGGGTTCAGCTCCTCAGAGAGTGATGACTGGTTGGACTGTGTTGTCGAATCGGCACTCATGCTGACTCCTTCGCAAATGTGTCTTTTTCAATCGCAACGTAAAGCGGAAGTTCGCCCGTGATGTCAGCGTCGGCAGGGCGGACGTAACCAGGCCAACCGAGGACGGCGACAGCGAGGGGGTTTGCGCCTGCGCTACGCAGTCGTTGAACAAGCTCGCTGATCTGATCGGCGCTGGTAGCGCCGGTATCGATCACGACAACGTCGGCACCTGCGAGTCGTTCAGCACCGATTAACTCCTGCGACGCCTCGCGTGCGAGTGCCACGTGATATCCGAGCCCGCGCGAACCTGCAGCCGCCTGGACATGCATGGCAAGCAGACCAGCGCTGTCACCGATACCAGCGATCACCTGAGCTTCTTCAGGGCCAGCACCGTTTTCTTCGAGGAGGTCAAGAAGAACGTGTCCGGCGAGGGGACCACGTTCGGCGTCGAAAAGAATACGGGGAACAATCTCGCAGGCTTTGTTCAGCGGTGACATCGCAGAGATCATCGCCGCTTTGAGCGGATCGTTGGTGAACATCAGCTACCCTTTCGTGTCAATGGATGTCGAGAAGCGCGGCGCCATCACTGGCGACCAGATAGCCCCGGACCGGCAAACTTACGGACAAGCGAACGCGGCGCTGCTCGCAGGAGAGCGGCTGCCACTTTATACAGCGGCGTCGGCGTGGTGATGACGCGGCCGACGCGGGCAGCATGGAGTGCGCTGGCGACGACGTCGGATGGGTCAGCAAAGACAAAATCCGGCCACTGCGAGGCGTCTACGCCTGAACGCTCATGAAATTCAGTACGGATCAGGCCGGGTGTCACGGCACTGACGTGGACTGCGCACCCGGAGAGTTCCGCAGCGAGCGATTCGGTGAACGTGCGCAACCAGGCTTTATGCGCGGAGTATGTGCCTTGAGCTGTCAGCGAGGTGAGCGACGAGACATTAATGATTGCTCCGGCTCCGCGTTGTGCCATCACCTGTGCTGCTGCATGGGAGAGGACAAGTGGCGCGCGAACCATCACATCGAGACCTTCGAGTTCACGTTCGACAGACCCCCCAACGAAGTCCTGGCCCAGCCCAAATCCGGCATTGTTTACGAGCAGCCCGATTGGGCGTTCCTGATCGCGCAAACGGTTCGCTACCCGGGCAACGTCGTCGGCACGGGAAAGATCAGCCGGCAGAACTTCCACTTCCACACCGAGTGTGTTGTGAATACGCATGGCAAGGGTGTCGAGCCGCTGCGCATTGCGAGCCACGAGCACGAGGTCAGTGTGTTCGGCCGCTAGTTGCCATGCGAACTCAGCGCCGAGGCCGACGCTTGCGCCCGTAATCAATGCTTGTCCCATAGAAAATAGGGTACCGCGGATATGGGTGTGTACTGAACGCGACGGGTAGGGTTGTGGGTATGAAGATCGCAACGTGGAATATCAACTCGATCCGCACCCGCTGGGAGCGGGCTTTGGCCCTGCTCGAACGTCATGAGCTCGATATCTTGGCACTCCAGGAGATTAAGTGCAAGCCGGAGCAGTTTCCTCTGGCCGCTTTTGAGGACGCCGGCTACCATGTGGCAGCTCACGGCCTCAATCAATGGAATGGTGTCGCACTGATTTCGCGACTTCCGCTCGATGACGTTCGCACGTCCTTCCCTGGCCAGCCAGGCTTCACAAAAGGCGAAGTGGCCGGAACCGAACGCGAAAACGTAGGGTATTTGGACGGGCCACTCGAAGCACGCGCGATCGGAGCACATATCAATGGGGTGGACGTGTGGAGCGTCTACATACCAAACGGACGCGCGATTCACGACCCCCACTACCGCTATAAGCTCGACTTTTTAAGCGCACTGAAAGACACCGCCCGCAGCTGGCTCGAAGACAACGCCGACGCACAATTCACGATCGTCGGCGATTGGAACGTCATCCCCACCGACGCCGACGTGTGGGACCCGGCCGCCATGGACGACGGGCTCTACCTCACGTCAGCCGAGCGCGAGGCATTCTTCGCGTTTGAGCAGGTAGGACTGACAGAGATGAGCCGTGGCTTCGCCACAAACTACACGTATTGGGATTACCAGCGTCTGCGATTCCCCAAGAACGAGGGCATGAGGATCGACTTCCTTTATGGTTCACCAGCACTTGCTGCGCGTGCAATAGCAGGAGAAATCGACCGCGACGAACGCAAAGGAAAAGGCGCCTCAGATCATGTACCGGTGATCGTGGAGTTTGAATAGGTTAGGCATCGCCTGACTATTCGACCGAGACTGCGGGTTAAACAGATAAAAAATGGGGTTGGGCCGTGGAATTGCTCCAAGACCCAACCCCATTTTTAGTATTGATCAGGAGTTGCGGCGATGACGCGGCGAGTATGACGTGGTCATCAAGCCCAAACCACCGAGAATAGCTGCCAGGGAGAGACCTGCAGCGAGACCGGTCGAAGCACCCGTGTTCGGGAGCTGCTGTGCGGGCTTCTCAGTCTTGTTTGTCTTCTTCTGAGGCGACGCGGAGGTGTCCTTCGGAGCAGGCTGAGGCGACGCGGAGGTGTCCTTCGGAGCAGGCTTCGGATCAGTCGGAGCAGGCTTTTCCTTCTTCGGTACGTCCGGAACCGCAGGCTTTTCCTTCTTCGGTACGTCCGGAACCTCAGGCTTTTCCTTCTTCGGCACGTCCGGAACCTTCGGATCAGCCGGAACCTTCGGGTTAGCCGGCTTAAGCGGCATCTGCGGTACCTGGCAAATCTCAAGGTCCTTCGACAGCTTCAGTTTGGTTTCCATCGCGGTAACGCGATCCTTGGCAACCACAAGTTGGCCTTCAGCAGCCTTCACTGCTTGAGCAGCCTTCACGATCTCCGGAGCATCCATGTTCAGGGCACCAGCATTATTGGCATTTGTCTGCGCAGAGGCCCAAAGAGCAAGCTTGACATCCGGATCGCCAGCATCCAGCGATTCCTTCAGGGCTGCGTTAAACTTTGCAGCCAAAGCCTTTGCATTATCCAGTACCGCCTTCAGTGCGCTTGAATCACCAGCGGCGATCGACTTCTTGTTCGCTTCAGCCATCTTGTTGTAGAGCTCGCCCACTTTATCGAAGGCGGCGACGGCGTCGTTGTAGGTGTGAAGAGCCTCTTCGGCGGCCTCATCCACGGCCAGCGCAGCATTGTAGGCAGCGAGTGCATCCTCAACAGCTTTATCCAGGGCAGCTACCTGCTCGTATGCCTTGTTAGCCTCTTCAGCAAAAGCATCAGCCTTGCGCTTAACTTCCTCCAACTTTACCAACTTCTCGCGAAGCTCCTTGACATCAGCCTTGTCAGCATCTGCCTTTGCTTCTTTCAGCCGCTCCTCAAGAGCCTGAACAACTTCGCTTGCACGAACAGCACTGTGGTTCAAAGTCTTCCGAGTAGATTCAAGTGTAGGAAGTTTTTTCGCAGCTTCAACTGCTGCGATCCGGCTTTCTCCCCAAAGCTTGCGCTTCGCACTCGTTTCCCCTGCGGCAGCAATTGAAGCATTGTTTTTCTTTGTAAAAGCCTCTTTAAGCGCTGCCACACGATCCTTGGCACTTTTGGCATTATTCTCAGCGGCAGTCAGCTCTTGTTCAAGCTGCCGTTGGATTTTATCCTTTTCACGCCATAGCAAATCGGCTGCTTTCTGCTTTTCCTCCAGCTCTTTCTCATTCACGCCAGCAGCATCTTGCTGAGCCTGTTTCACGGCAGAATCGGCTTCCTCAACCTGCTTCTCCCAAACGGAAAGGTCATTGTTGTGGTTTGCCTTGGCTTTAGCCAAATTCTCCTTAGCCTCGGCCAATGCAGCTTCAGCTTGTCCAGCTTCTGTTGACCATTTTCTTTCGCTTGTTTGGCGACAACGCTAGCTTGCCACGCTTTCTCTTCTTCTGAATGAGCAGCACGATACGCTGCATCCGCCTTTGATTTGTCTGATTCAGCCTTTTTAAGAGCCTCTTCTCCATTTTCAAGTTCAGTAGTTGCTGACGCCAATTCTTCATCGGCCTTCTTTTCAGCTTTGACGGCGGCATCATATTCTGCCATCAACTTTTCAGCCTGAGCGATTGTCTCCTCAGCCTTCGTCACGGCTTCGTGAGCAGCGGTCGCATCATCGTCCGCCTTTGTCAAATTTTCCTTCGCCTTCGCAAGCGCATCCTCGGTATCCACGACTGCCTTATCCTTGGCAGCGGCGTCCACAATAGCCTCACGCATCTTCTCAACGCGCTCACCGGCAGCGATAGCGTCCTTGTTTGTCTTATCGCGCTTAGCCTTGCGAGCCTCGGTCTTCGCAGCAATAGCTGCCTTATTCTTCTCTGAAAGATCCTTACGAAGAGCATCGGTATCGACAGCAATCGCAGCCTTGTTCTTCTCTGAAAGATCCTTACGAAGAGCATCAAGGCTGATTCCTTCAACACCCTTTGCGGCGGCCTTCCACGCATCATACGCAGCCTGAGCTTCAGTTTCGGCTGCTAGTGCCTTATCAAATGCAGCTTGTGCACGATCAACCGGAGCCGACTCAGTCGCAGCCTTCGCAGCCTTGTATGCCTGATCGGCAGCAACAGCCTTGTCGTAAGCAACGCGAGCGGCGTCAACAGCACGCTTAGCAGCATCAACAGCACGCTGTGCTTTTTCACGCTCTGCAGCGATGGCGCCATCATGCGCCGCCCGAGCTTCCTTCAGAGCCTTCTCAGATGCTGCAAGTCCACGCTTCGCCTCAGCAAGCATGGTTTCAGCGGCTTTAAGTTGATTGAGCTTCTCGGTGGCTCCAACACATTGAGTGTTAGCTTCGGACAATACTGCCTCTGGAGCCGCAACCGCAGTTCCTGCAGTTCCAGCCACCACTAACACAGACGTCACAGCACCTGAAAGCGCACGATTATACATTTCACTCCCTTGGAAGATCACCTCAGGGAACATCCCCTTGAGCCTCTTAAACACGTTGAGAGGCTATGGTGTGCATACCTCCCAATTCCCTAATTTTAGCAAAGCTCCATGTAAATTTTCAGCATTCTTGCAATGAGAGGCTACTTACTTTAGCCCTGTTCACTGACTGTTTTCGCTACTCCTCCCTCTTTTGACCGATGAAATCACTGAAAAAGTTGTCATCAGCATGAGGGGGAGGGCGAGTTTACTCGCCCTCCCTCCCTCATGAATATTGTCAGTTACCAAATGCTGGGATCACAGCACCATCGGCGTATTTCTCCTTGATGAACTTTGCAACCTCTGGCGAATGCAGGAGATCATCAAGCTTCTTCACCGCGGCCTTCTTCTCAGCTGGGACATCAGCCTTCCAGGCAAGGAAGTTAGCGTAAGGATTGTCCTTACCCTCTTCAACTACGATCGCATCCTTCGATGGTGTCAAGCCACCTTCCAATGCAAAATTGCCGTTAATCACCGACGCATCCACTGAATCGAGAGTACGCGGAAGGTTCGGCGCCTCAATCTCCTGGAAGTGGATCTTCTTCGGATTCTCCGCCACATCGTGAATCGTCAGATCCTTCTTATTCTCGTCCACCTTGATCACGCCTTGCTTGGCAAGCAACACCAGTGCACGAGCTTGGTTCGCCGGATCATTCACAATCGAAATCGTGGCACCTTCAGGCAGATCCTTGAGATCTTTTACCCGCTTCGAGTACACAGCATACGGTTCGATATGGATGCCTTCACCATGCTCAAACTTGTAGCCGAACTCCTTCTCCTGAGCTTCGAGGTAAGCGAGATGCTGGAAGTAATTCGCATCAAGCTGGCCATTCTCCAGATTCTTGTTCGGAAGCACATAGTCGGAGTATTCAACAATGTCCAGGTTCAATCCAGCTTTCTTGGCAAGGTTGTCCTTGACAAACTTGATGATGTCACCGTGCGGAACCGGGCTCACACCTACTTTAAGCGTTACGGTTCCGTCCGCGTTCTTCGTCGTCCCTGTCGACGACGACGTTCCGCACGCGCCCAGCGCAAGGGTAGCAGCAGCGAGAGTAGCAACGATGGCAAGTTTGCGATTCATGATTAATCCTTTGCAAATAATAAAGAGGGACATATCCCGAAAGTTTGTGTGGCCACGCCTAGGCGTTTGCGGGCGAGCCGATACGTAGCCGCAGTCGCGGCGCGAAAAGATAAGCGGATCCCGCTGTACAGTGCGGCACTGCAGCCGCGAATTTCCCGGTATGTCTCTCAGCGGTGGTCGACATACCGGCTCAGCATGTCTCCAACCATCTGGATAATCTGCACAATCACAACGATCACAACGATCGTGATCACCAAAACGTCAATCATGTAGCGGCTATAGCCATAGTTATAGGCCAGACCCCCCAAACCGCCGCCACCAACTGCGCCACCCATTGCGGAGTAACCTACCAAAGTGATGAGCAAAACCGTCACCGACTGAATAATCGACGGCATTGCTTCTCGCACTTGTCGCCACAGAATTGACCAACCCGTCGCACCCATCATCTGCAGACCTTCAATCTTGGACGGATCAACTGCCAGCATGTTCGATTCCACGAGGCGCGCAAAGAATGGCACGGCCGCCACCGTGAGCGGAAAAACCATACCCTGCCAGCCAAGATTCGTTCCCATAATGATGAGGGTCAACGGGAAAAGCACAATGAGCAAAATAATGAACGGAATCGATCGCCCAAGATTCACAATGAACCCCAGCAAACGATTGATCACGATGTTCGGCGCAATCCCCTCTTTACGGGTTGCCACCACAGCCATACCGAGCGGCACGCCGAGCACCACCGTCGCCAGACCAGAAATCCCCACCATGAGAAGGGTCTCCCAGATCGACCACGCCAACGATTCAGTAATCGCCGGGTTATTCAACCACATCTGATCGCCCATCAGGCCGCCCTCTCCTCAACATGCGCTCCGCGCTGGCGAAGCTCCTGCGCAAACCGTGCGGCCGATGAAGTCGGCACAGACAGAACCAGGCGCGCAACCTGTGCTTTGCCCACGGTTTCAAAACGCCCCGAAGTCACGTCAGCACCCTTGTCAGCTGCAAATTCAAGAATTGCTGAAGCCGCAGGCTGACCAGGAGTTGCGGAGAAAGCCACGTCCAGGAGCGTTGTTTGCTCAGCGACGACGTCGGGAGACACTCTCGGAGGTGGCACAAGTTCTGCGCCCAGGCGCGAGGTGACGTCGGAGACGACCTCTTCAACCCTGCCGGTTTGCGCAATTTTACCGTGGTCAAGCATGGTGACGTTGGTGCAGATTTCGCGTACGACTTCCATTTCATGGGTGATAATGACGACGGTGACGCCGGTGCGCTCGTTAATCTCCGAGATCAACTGCAGAATCTGGTATGTGGTGGCCTGATCAAGAGCCGAAGTCGGCTCGTCACACAGGAGAACCTTCGGGTTCGCCGCAAGGGCTCTGGCAATCGCAATGCGTTGACGCTGTCCCCCCGAAAGCTGTCTAGGGTAAACATCGCCACGGTCAGGAAGACCAACAAGTTCGAGGAGTTCAGCCGCGCGCTGACGGCGCTGCATCTTCGGTACACCTGCGATCTTCATTGGATAAGCGATATTTTGAGCGTTGGTCAGCGAATCAAGGAGGTGTCCGCCTTGGAACACCATGCCGATCGCCCGGCGTGCGTGGCGAAGTTCTTTCGTCGACACAGCAGCTAAATCTTGACCATCTACGATGATCCGACCCGACGTCGGCCGCTCAAGAGCCGTCAGGCAACGAATGAGAGTAGATTTTCCTGCACCCGATTCGCCTACAATTCCGTGGATCTCACCAGGAGCAATCTCAAGCGAAATACCGTCAAGTGCCATAACCTCGGGCGTGCCAGAGTAAACCTTGGTGACTGAATCGAGTGTGATCATTTCTTCCTCCATCGGTCCTAGCTGTAGCACCGCTCTTGCGCGGTTGCTGTAGCGTCATCGAGCTAGGTCTCTCAGCTACTCTTGATGGTCAAGTGAGCTCCACCTTAGGCACGTAATCGGAATGTGTCAAGATTTCGCCGCTTCGCGTCCACATGATGGACGTTCGCGTCGGAGGTGCAGGAGCCAGGGCTGGCACGCCAGCCGGACTAGCTGTTAGCAGGCACGCATCGCGTTCGTTAGCGCTGGCCAGTTCGCCGCGTGCACCTCACCCCATGGCTGTGCTCCCACAAAGACTCCAGCTTTTCCCACATCAGGATCCACAAAAATGAAGGAGCCGGATTGTCCAAAATGCCCGAATGTACGCGCAGAGAAGTCAGAGCCGGTCCAGTGCGGGGCCTTATGATCTCGAATTTCGAGGCCGAGCCCCCACTGACAATCCGTCTGCCGGCCGTATCCCGGAACCACACCGGAAAGACCAGGAAGGAAAGGAGTGCTAGCAAGTTTAGCCAGTTCAGACGGCAAAAGAGTGGGATGCAGGAGCTCAGCAGCAAATTTCGCAACATCGTCCGCACTACCACGCGCATCCTTCGCAATCGAACCGTCGAGCGTCACCGTCGCCATACCGAGAGGCCCAAAAAGCGCGGCGTGCATCCACTCTTGCGCACTGATGCCTGTTTCGTTTTTGAAAACCGTGGCCAGGAGATCATAGCCGTAGTTGGAGTAGATGCGTTTGGTGCCGACGCGAGTGATCGGCGCACTCGGATCGGGGCCAACCCCGGAAGCATGTGCGAGGAGGTGCGCGATAGTGGAACCTTGAGGTCCTGCTGGTACATCAAGCGAGATTTTCCCTTGAGAAACGGCGATAAGAATTGCCCACGCCGCCATGGGCTTCGTCACTGATGCCAGAGGAAACACCTGATCAACATCCCCACACATAGCGTTCACGCCGTTGACATCGAGCGCAATATACGCATGGTCGAATGGAAAGTGGTCGCTCGTCAAAGGAAAGGTACGCATGTATGTGATTCTACCGCGCCACACACACGTATCAGCCACAGGTGATATCACCCTCCAGCTCATGCCTTCGCGTGCGAGACTTAACTCATGAACGAAAACCTCACTCCCCCGTCGCACATGTCCGCCTCGAACAACACGGTGCTTTTTCCACAGGAAGTCATGAGAGAAATTGACGCCTGGAACAGCGTGCCCAATACAGGTCACACCACACATTCCGCAGCTGATTACGCGAGATATGTTCGCCACGCGGGCGAGGACGCCCTCTTTAAGGGACGCAAGGATGCACACCTGACGGCGTCGGCGATTATGCTGAGTGAAGATTTGTCGCAAACGCTCCTCGTATTCCACAAAAAGGCACAGATGTGGCTTCAGCCGGGTGGTCACCTGGAAGAAGACGATCTATCGCTGCGCGAGGCAGCTTTGCGCGAGGTGCGCGAAGAAACCGGCGTCAGCGATTTCGTCGGCGTTATCCCGACGCCGGCCGATATCAACGTTCACCAGCTCGGCGACGGTTTCTCGCAGTGCCGTGAGCATTGGGATATTGGATTCGCCGTGATCGCGAGCACGCAGGCTCGCCTGCACATCTCTGACGAATCAGCCGGACTCCGCTGGTTTGCTGTGGACGCACTCCCCCAAGACACCGACGTCGCACCGCGTGTCGCTGCAGCGATCAGCGCAGTGCGACGCCACCACTCGGAGCGCGCATAACGCTCAGACGAGAAACGGGGGCGGGCGCCTCACACACTAAGCGCTCAGCCTTCGTTTTCGTCAATTACCTCAAGGAATCCGCGCATCTTCGCATCGCGTGTCTCAGCGCGTGCAGTGAAGCTCGACTCATTGTTTCCGTAAGTCTGTTCGACTTGACGGTAGACCTCGTCCATATGGGTAAGATCAGGTTGGAGCGGCGCAAGCGTGGTATCCCAATCCCCGGCGATCGCTTCGATGAGTTTGCGCATCCCTCCGGTCGGTCCGCCACCAAGTCGGTTCGCTTCGAACGGGCCGACAGCTGCGTAACGCAGTCCAAGCGAGTGGCGCACGATCCGGTCAAGATCTTCGACGTCGATTACGCCTTCCTGAACCAGCGCGATTGCCTCCCACATAACGACTTTCTGGATCCGGTTGCCCACAAATCCGTTGATCTCCTTCTTCAAGCGTGAAGGATCGAAGCCAAGTTCGCGGTAGATTTCCATCGCACGATCCACAATCTTCGGCTCGGTATCCTTTCCTGGAACCACTTCAAGCACTGGCATGATCGCGGGCGGAGTGAAGGGATGCCCGATAAGAATCCGGTGTGCATGTGGATTTCCTTCAGCGATCTTTGAAGGCAAAATCGCCGACGAGGAGCTAGCTAAGACGACTCCCTCGCCTGTCAGTTCCCCAAGTTGCATGAAGAGTTCACGCTTAGCCTCAAGGTTCTCTGGTCCAGCTTCCTGAACGAAATCCACGCCTTTTGCTGCCGTTTCGAGAT
Organism: Arcanobacterium sp. (ex Cirak et al. 2026); assembly: GCF_053585065.1. Classification (NCBI taxonomy): domain Bacteria; kingdom Bacillati; phylum Actinomycetota; class Actinomycetes; order Actinomycetales; family Actinomycetaceae; genus Arcanobacterium; species Arcanobacterium sp. (ex Cirak et al. 2026). The sequence continues at coordinate 46,535 of NZ_JBQJCE010000011.1, read as the reverse complement.
CGGTGAAAAAAGCACCGCGATCACCAAAATTCTCTTTGACCACGTGTGCTAGTTCGGGGCGCACATCAACAATGTGGACGTCCCATCCCGCGTCAACGAAACGCTGCGCAAACGACATTCCGATCAGACCGCCACCAACAATGAGTGCAGTGCTCATTCTTCCCATCTCCATTCGTTACTGAACTTCGCGAAAGCGACGCCTTCGTGCTCTCTTTCAGTGTATTCCTTGCGGCTCATGTGGGTTGGCCATCTGATCACAAGAACACTTCTTGGAACACCAACACACATTGTTGCTCTGAGCGCCTTATGACTGGTAGGCATGGATTTTCTGGAGTCAGTGTCTTGCTTACTGCTATTTTCTGGAGTCAGTGTCTTGCTTACTGCTATTGCGAGCGTGCTAATTCTTGAATCACTTTCAACAGCATTTGACCAGTATTACGCGAGGAAGCGTCGCCATCATCAGCCTGGTGGATGGTGACCGCTCATTGTGCGAATGGTCGCCGTACTAGTTGAAATGACATCGAAAAAGTGCCTGGCGTCGAGAAAACACACCCGACGCCAGGCAACCTGTGCACAAACTGCATCACTGAACGCGCAGCCTCAGCTCGTGGCCATCACGGCCAAAGCCCAGAGCGTTTGCACCCTTCATCTCAAGCGCGGACGTATCGAGTTCAGCAGGCTCCACCACCACGGTATCGCCGTCGACCACCTCACCCGCAAGAAGCATACGTGCGAGCTGATCGCCGATTTCGCGCTGGATGAGTCGGCGCAACGGACGTGCACCAAAAGCAGGAGAATACCCACCAAAGGTGAGGACATCGCGAGCATCCGGCCTCACTTCGAGCGTGACGCGCCGATCTGCAAGACGCTTGGCAAGCTGAGCCACCTGGAGCTCGACGATTGTGCCGATCTCGCCCACCGAAAGTGGCTCGAAAACAATCACGTCATCGAGACGGTTAAGGAACTCAGGCTTGAAGTGTCCATGAACTGCTGCCATGACAGCCTCGTTCTTGGCGCTCTCATCCATGCCCGGATCGACAAGGAACTGCGAGCCGAGGTTCGAGGTCAAGATGAGGATTGTGTTGCGGAAGTCCACCGTGCGGCCTTGTCCGTCAGTCAAACGTCCGTCGTCGAGCACCTGAAGCAGAATATCGAAAACTTCCGGATGAGCCTTCTCGACCTCGTCAAGCAAGATCACCCCGTAGGGGCGACGGCGCACTGCCTCAGTGAGCTGACCACCCTCTTCGTAGCCCACATACCCCGGAGGAGCACCAATGAGGCGCGCCACCGAGTGACGTTCGGCGTACTCAGACATGTCAATACGGACCATCGCGCGCTCGTCATCAAACAAGAGCTCCGCGAGCGACTTGGCTAGCTCCGTCTTGCCGACGCCAGTCGGTCCGAGGAACAGGAACGAACCGGTAGGACGATTCGGGTCAGCAAGCCCCGAACGGCTACGGCGAACCGCATCCGCGACGGATGCAACTGCACGCTTTTGGCCGATCAAACGCTGTCCGATGAAGTCCTCCATCTTGAGTAGCTTCTCGGTTTCACCTTCCATCAAGCGACCAACCGGGATACCCGTCCAGGCGGAGACAACTTCGGCGATACCGTCAGCGTCCACTCGTTCAGCGATCATTGGCTCGCCACCCGACGATTGTTCAGCAGCCTCAGCCTGCGTAATCTGGCGCTCAACCTGTGGAATCTCACCATTTTGCAAACGGCCAGCATCCTCGTAGCGCCCTTCACGCAAGGATTTCTCCAACTGCGTGCGCAACTCATCGAGTTTCACACGCAGATCGCCGACCTTGTTGCGCCCGGCCTTTTCCGATTCCCAACGCGCGTTGAGCGAGGCAAGCTCCTCACTCTTGTCCGCGAGTTCGGCGTCGAGCTTCTCCAGTCGATCCTTCGCACCGGCGTCGAGATCCTCCTCGGTGTCTTCGAGGTAGGACTTCTCCATCTTCAATCGGTTGACCTGGCGTTGGAGGGCATCGATTTCTTCTGGCGAAGAGTCGAGTTCCATCCGTAGACGTGAGGCCGCTTCGTCGATCAGATCGATCGCCTTATCGGGCAGTTGACGCTCGGTGATATAACGATCCGAGAGGGTCGCAGCAGCAACGAGAGCGCCGTCGGAAATCGTCACCTTATGGTGTGCCTCGTACTTCGGCGCGATACCGCGCAAAATTGCCACGGTATCTTCCACACTCGGTTCACCAACGTAGATCTGCTGGAAACGACGTTCGAGTGCAGGATCTTTCTCGATATGCTCGCGGTATTCGTCGAGCGTAGTTGCACCGACGAGCCGCAGCTCACCGCGCGCGAGCATTGGCTTGAGCATGTTTCCAGCATCCATTGCGCCATCGCTGCCGCCACCAGCGCCGACGACGGTATGAAGCTCATCGATAAAAGTCACCACTTCGCCGTCGGACTGCTTGATTTCTGCAAGTACAGCCTTCAAACGCTCCTCGAATTCGCCGCGGTACTTTGCACCTGCCACCATCGAAGATATGTCGAGGGAGATCAGACGCTTGCCGCGCAGAGATTCGGGCACATCGCCGTCGACGATACGCTGGGCGAGACCCTCCACAACCGCGGTTTTACCGACGCCAGGCTCACCGATCAGAACAGGGTTGTTCTTCGTGCGGCGCGAGAGTACCTGAACGACGCGGCGAATCTCGGAATCTCGTCCGATGACCGGATCAAGCTTCCCTTCACGAGCCATCTGGGTCAGGTCAGTGCCGTATTTTTCGAGTGCCTTGTATGTTCCTTCCGGATCTGCGCTCGTCACCTTTGCTCCTCCGCGCACCGCCGGAAGCGCCGAGGCGAGTTGATCGCGTGTCACTCCGGCTGCGCGCAACAAATCGCCCGCACCAGAAGCCGACGAGGCCAGCGCCATGAGGAGATGCTCCGTTGAAATGAACGCATCTCCGAGGGCGGTTGCCTCCTTACCAGCGTCAGCAAGGACGAGGGAGAGATTACGCGAAGCCTGCGGCTGCGCCACCGTATTTCCCGACGACGACGGCAACGCAGCAAGAGCTGCGGATGTTCGCTGCGTGATCGCATTACGGTTTGCGCCGACGGCGTCGAGCAGACCATTTGCTACTCCACCTTCTTGTTCGAGCAGAGCGGCGAGAAGGTGGACGGGTTCCAACTGCGGGTTGCCCGCCACCGTTGCCGCTTGGATTGCACTAGCGAGCGCTTCCTGCGACTTGGTTGTTAATTTATCCATGGATTCCTCCGAAATCTTTCCCGCGCTTTTACGCGGTATTGCTTTGTTCCATCATAAAGAACGCCTCTGAAGTTGAGTCTATTCCACTCAAGAAAAGATGTAAATAGCGTCATCAGATACATTCTCCAAAGTATTACCTGTTGCACTCAAGTGCATTTTTGCACTAGAGTGCAACATATGACAAACACGACGCAGCCGATAACCCCCGATGTGATCAAAAGCAACCAGCCAGCAGACCACCCGTGGCATGAAGAAAAATATTTAGCCCGGCGTCGGGAGATTTCACGCGCCGCAATCACCTTGGCAGAGCGGGCCCAGTCGATCGACAACGTCTCTATTGACGACATCGCCAAAGAAGCCGGCATCTCAAGGCGAACGTTCTTCAACTACGTCCCCTCGAAAATGGCCGCGCTCTTGATGCCGTACTTCATTGCACGTTCGACTTACATGGGGATCGCTCTGAGCCAGCCGGAAAATGTCAGCGCACTTGATGCAGTCCGCGCCGGGATCGAAGGAGCAATCGAGCGGACAGAAGATTTTGATTTAGCAGCTCGATCCGAACGGATCTTAGATCGTTACGTTCATGCGGCAGGCTCTGGCGGAGAAATTCCCAACGCCGAAGCAACCCGATCGCATATTGACGCACTTGAACGCAATCTTGCTACTCGCCAGGGCGGTGAGAGCCCCATCGAGCGATCACTCATTATGTCACTCGGAGATCAGATCCTCCGGCTTGCATTGCGTTCACAGCTTTCATCCGACACGACACCACCCGCCGACGTCGTTAACAAAGGATTCGCTTTTCTTTCACGGTAATGACGCGGCGCGATGCCTTACTGACACTCGCTTTTCTTCGAGTCCGCCTGCACAACCGGCATAAAAACTTTCGCCACCTAACGGCGATTTTAGAAATGGATACCCACATGACAATCAAAAATCCGTGGCAAGCTCTTGCCACCGTGGTTCTCGGAGTCAGCTTGATCGTACTTGACGGCACGGTCACCTCTGTCTCGCTTCCCACAATCATTTCCGATCTGGGACTCACGCTCACGCAGGCACAGTGGGTGTCGTCACTGTATACAGTGGTGTTTGCTGCCCTCCTCCTTCCACTCGGCACCCTTGGTGATCGAATCGGACGGAAGAAAATTTTTATCGCGGGCCTGGTGGTCTTCGCAGCGGCATCAGCCCTGGCGGCAGCGTCACGCACACCTGGGCTGTTGATCACTGCGCGCGGATTGCAAGGTATCGGCGGAGCACTTGTTCTCCCCTCCACCCTGTCCACAATTAACGCAATTTTCCGGGGAAAGAAACGTGCTACTGCATTCGGGCTTTGGGGAGCTGCAATGGCTGGCATGGCCGCCATCGGTCCACTGCTCGGTGGATGGTTGACGACAGACTTTACCTGGCCATGGATCTTCCTCATTAACGTCCCCATCGTGATCATCCTTGTCCCGTGGGCGATGTGGGTACTTCCTGAAAATGCGGGAGCACGCGAGCCGATCCACATCGGTGGCGCTCTCCTTTCTACCGTTGCATTTGCGCTGATCGTCTTCGGATTGATCGAAGCCACCACCTACGGCTGGTTCACACCGAAGTCCGCACCCATCTTCGGCTCATTTACGTGGACTCATGCGATTTCATTCTCAACAACTGCACTGATGCTTGGCGTAGCACTCCTCGCCGTATTCGTGATAAACCAAGTGACGCGCAAGCGCGCGGGTAAGCACGTGCTGCTCGACTTCTCACTCTTTCTCATCCCCACTTTCCAGCGCGGCAATATCGCGGCACTCACCGTCGCCACAGGCGAATTCGGCGTGCTGTTCGCGCTGCCGCTGTTCCTCGTCAACGTACTTGGCTTATCTACGATGCATTCTGGATGGGTTCTGTCAGCTCTAGCTCTGGGAGCCATCATCTCCGGCGGTGCTGCCCGCCATATCGCACGAGCCCTCGGCTCTGCCGCGACAGTCGCCCTTGGCTTGGCAATTGAAGTAATCGGCATTGCTGTAACGGCACTTGTGGTCACACCAACAATCTCTCCAGTTCTCCTGGCAGCCTTGCTCGCTTTCTACGGATTTGGTACCGGACTAGCCTCAGCACAGCTCGCATCCGTGGTGCTTGAGGAAGTTCCCGTTGAAAGCTCGGGCATGGGATCAGCTACACAATCGACGTTCCGACAAATTGGCTCTGCAATTGGCGTGGCACTCGCTGGGACAGCAATGGCGGCAAGCCTCGATTCACATCTGCCAGGAAAACTCGAAGACGCCGGCGTGCCGTCACAGGCAGTAGCTGGAATAACAAAGGCAACCATCGATTCTGCCGGCGGTGCGATTGAGGGGCTTGCCCAGGGCAATCGTCAGGTACTCGATGTGCTTCATTCTGCATTCTCCAACGCCACTGTGACCGTGATGCTCACCTGCGGCGCCTTCTTACTGGTTGGTTTCATTGCTTCTCTCTTCCTCCTCAAAGCCGACCGCGCACACCAGAAAAGGACACGCGCAGGCTGGACCATTGGAATGTCCGAGAAAGAATACGACTCTCACGACAGCGTCGGCCACATTTCTCCACAACCAGCGCACACCAAATCAACCGACGTCGGGGCGCACTAGTCCGCGTGCGTGAGGGAAGCAAGAGACATCTCCCGACCTCCAGCTTCCCTCATGCTCATTGAAAAAAATCGCTCAACAGTTCCCGATGTTCCTCCGCGAGCGCATCTGCGTCAGAGTCAAGCCATATTCTCAATATGCCTTCAAGACATCGACAAACACGCTCTCTACCACACAAAAACAACACACTAAATCGACACGCCGAAAACAGTGCAAGATCTCTTTTCGCCAACACGCTCTAGCCGTTGACACCCACCTCACCAGCCGGGACAATTGAGCCATATGTGACAGCAGTGACACGAAAAGCACGAAACGCTATTTTTACCAGATCACACTCGAAGGAAACGTTAATGGCACGGAAGAAAACCCTGACCACTGCAGCCGCTCTCGGCGCCGGCGTCGTGATGCTTGCACCACTCGCCGCTCAGGCCGCCCCGGATGCACACAATACAGGAAAGGAACGCCTGGTCAGCCCTGCCCCCTCACAAACCCCAGACACACTGACCATTAACACTGCGAAGAATGGCACAACTTCTGCTCCCTCCACAGCGACACAGCCCATCGCCGATAACGACATCGCCAAAAGCAAGCCCACACGAATCGAACTTGAAAAAGCTCTTGAAGAAGCACAAGTAGCTCAAGCTGCTGCACAGGCCAGATATGACACCGCCGTCAAACACTCCGCAAAGCTAGCGAAAAAAGCCCAGCAGGCAGATTCCGAGCTGAAAATCGCCTCAGAAAATCAGAAAAAACTCGCTGCCTCTATTCCAACAACTGAGCAGCTCAATTCCGCCAAACAATCTGCCCAGGACGCCGCCAATATTCTCAAGGCGAAGAAGACCGAGCTTGGCCAAGCAGCGAAAGACGCTGCGAAGGCTGATGAGCTCGCCAAGGTCGCACAGAAGGAGCAGAACACGCTGGCTACGCTCACAAACGAGCAGAAGTACGCGGAGCAGGCACAAGCGACAGCACTTGCCGATGCAGAAAAGGCAAAAGCGAAAGCTGACACCACTGCAGCCACCACAGATAAACTCGCTCGCGCAGCTGAAACCGCCAAGGCGCAAATGAATGCTGCAGTGGCGCAAGCCGGGCCGGATGGCGGCCGTGCTGCCGTGGACGCTGTCTCTGTTGAAGAGGCAAAAGCACAGGTAGCAAAGGCGCAGGCAGCACTCGAACTATCGAAGTCAGCTGCACAAGATCAACTCGCACAAGGATCACTGGGCTTCTTCAAAGAGCGCGCAAAAGCGGGAATTAACTCCGCAGCACAAGCAGTCAAAGTTCTCACTGTTGATACCACAGCGAAGAATGACGGCACGCGTATGCTCCAGTTCACCAACATCGGCAAGAAAGGTGATGCCACATCGTTGGAGAACATGCGCTATTCTTTCGAACTCATTGAGCGTTCCAATGACAAGCGCGTCAGTGGTGGCGGACGAGCTGGTGAAAATCTTAAGCCGCTCCTCGTCGACGATTACCTCACTGCACTGTCCCAGCTCAATGCTAATTGGAGCGCTAACCATAAATGGGATCACGCGTTCCCCTCAGCATGGAAAGGCACAGAGAATCTTTCACGCCGTCAGCCCAACCCTGCTGGCGCCGTTGGGTATTGGTATGACCATGAGAAGGAAATCTACGACAGTCTCGCTGCGAAAAACCCGCGTTTGAACAAGTTGAGCTTCCTCGATATCTATCGAAGCTTCCCTCGCGATTTCCCTAATATCGGCCACTACCTCAATATTGTGGATCCTGCGCATGACGCTACTGGTGCCGCATACTCGCAAGGCCCGAGCTACCACATCATGGGTCAGAATAATGGCAAGTCAAGTTCAGCCGTCCCGCTTTCGCAGTACAAAAAAGAATTCGACACCTACTACTCCAGTGTCACTAGTGCAGCGAAGAATGGCTCCCCTGAAGCACGCGCTGCACTCGAATCAGCTAAAAAGGCACTCGCTGACGCACAAAGCGGACAAACACCTGAAAGCATAAATCTTGAGCGTGTGCGCGCCGCTTTCGCTCAAGCAGTGAAGGAACGCGACGCCGCCGCCCAGATTTCGAAGAAAGCTGGTGCAGAGGCAGAGGCCGCACAGAAGAAAGCAGAAGCTGCTGCCACGCGTGCCGAACAAGCAGCCGCAGCAGTTGTTGCCCAGGAAAAGATCGCGCGTGCGGCAACCGAGGCTGCGGCTACCGCTGCGCAGTCGTCGGCTCACATCACCGCGCAACTCGCACCTCTCGATGCTGAAGCCAAGCGCCTTGCCGCCGAGGTTACGAAGCTCAATGGGGCAGTGTCCGCCGCGAAGGCTGCTGACGCAGAACTCCAGCGCCGCACGCAGTCGGCACAGAACGCGGCATCGAAAGCACAAGCTGCGAAGGTGGCTCTCAAGGAAGCACAAACAGCTCTCACCCAGGCAAACGCCAAGCTCGACGCTGCACAAGCAGCTCTGGAAAACGCACCTGAGCCAGAGGCTGATCCCGAGGATTCCGCAACGTCCGCACCGGCGAATCAAAAATCTGGTACGTCTCATCAGCAGGCACCAGCGAGTGAGACTGCTCCTTACACAGACTCCACACAGGTGGTGGCCGCAGTGGCAAAGGGCGAAGCCAAGATGGTTGGTGAAGGCAAGGTAACTCAAGGTAAACCTGCCGTGTTCACATTCACGAACCTCGCACCGAATACGAGGGCAGATGTCTACTTCTATTCCACGCCAATCCTCGTTGCCAGTGGCGTGGCTAATGCCGACGGTGTGCTGCGCATCGGCATGGATACCTCGGTTTCCACACCGGCAGGAATTCACTACCTTGTAGCTCGTTCGCTTGCTGAAGGGGCGCCGACGTCGGTCTATAAGCTCACTGTTGTGGACGCATCGGCAGCAGAGGCTGTAGGAAAAGCAGCGAAGGAGCGTACCGAGCACCCACACGGTGGCACCCAGCCGATTAACCAACATCCGCAGAAGGGAGCCAATCCTGCTGGTGGCGGACAGAGGGAAGAACGTGCAGCAAAGGACACAGAACCTTCCCCGACACCCACGCCAGCACCCACGCCAGCACCCACGCCAACCGTCCCGACCCCAATGCAGGTGGCTCAGCACGCCTCGTCAGAAGATTTGGCTTACACGGGAGCATCAAATCTCCAAGCGATGTCGCTGGGCATTGTTGCCGCAAGCACCGGACTAGTAATGTTCGCGTCGCGTAAGCGCACACTCCGTAAGGAAAAGTAAACCAGGCAAGTATCCTTGAGATCTGAGGGTAGGCGGAGATATTGTTTCTCCGCCTACCCTCCTTCAAACATTGACAGACGAATATATGCAGAAATTGCGCACAAATATTCATCACATCAGCAGGTAGTCAAATGTTGAAATGCCCACGATTTAGCTGACACACTTGGTTTTCCCAGCATTCTCCCATAAGAATGGATAAGTGATTGAAAAGAATAATAACGAGAATATGACAATGGCTCCGCCCGGGTCTGATACAGACTCGGCACACACTACGGCTGAGGGCGCACACATCGACCCCAGCACTGCGCAGCCCACAAGCGCAACTTCTGTCCTCGCAGCAATGATTTCCGCCGACGAGAACGTTCATGTTTCCGAATACAGCGAAAAACCCATCGAATTGGCTTCCGAAAATGACGATGCGCCGATTTCTTGGGGTGTGGTACTGCCAGCAATGATCCTCGTCATCGCCCTCGTGGCTGTCGGCCTTATCACGCCGGATGCGTTCGCTGCCGCCTCTGCTACAGCGTTCAACTGGGTCATCACCAATCTCGGCTGGGCTTTTGTCCTCTTCTCCACATTGTTCGTGATCTTCGTCGTGGCCTTGTCCGCTTCGAAGTTTGGCACAATCCGACTCGGCGCTGCCGACGAGCAGCCCGAATTTTCTCATTCCTCATGGGTCGCCATGATGTTTGCCGCAGGCATGGGCATCGGCCTGATGTTCTTCGGAGCTGCTGAGCCACTCGCTTTCTATAAGGACGGCGTCCCCGGCCACAATCCCCAAGAAGTAGGCACAGCAATGGCGACAGCGATGTTCCACTGGACTCTGCATCCGTGGGCCATGTACACCATCGTCGGCCTCTCGATCGCCTACTCCACGTACCGCATTGGACGCAAACAGCTCATCTCCGCAGCCTTCACGCCGTTGATCGGTGAAAAGGGCGCAAACGGCTGGAGTGGAAAGCTCATCGATTCACTCTCCATCTTTGCCACCGTATTCGGCACCGCGTGTTCTCTCGGTCTTGGCGCGCTTCAGATCCGCACAGGTCTCAAAGCAGCAGGCGTGATCTCCAACCCTGGTACCGGGATCATCGTGGGAATCGTCGTCGTCCTCACTGTATGTTTCTTGCTGTCGGCAATGAGCGGCGTCGGACGCGGAATCCGCATCCTGTCCAACACCAACATGGTTCTAGCTGGCGCATTGGCTGTCTTCGTCTTCGTGATCGGCCCGACGATCACCGAGCTCAATCTACTTCCGGGTTCACTCGGTGCATACGTCTCAAACTTTTTCGAAATGGCCGGACGCACTGCAGCTTCGGCAAATGGAACCGCCGGCGAATGGCTCTCCTCGTGGACAATCTTCTACTGGGCATGGTGGATTTCATGGTCGCCTTTCGTTGGCATGTTCATCGCACGCATCTCGCGTGGACGCACTATCCGACAATTTTGCGTGGGCGTGATGCTTGTTCCAGCTGGTCTGTCGACCGCATGGTTTGCCATCTTCGGGGGTACTGCGATCACGATGGAGCAGAACGGCCACTCGATTGCCGACGCCGCCACCACTGAAGGCCAGCTCTTCACCCTCCTGCACCATCTGCCAGGCGGAACAATTTTCGGGTTCGTTGCCTTGCTGCTCTTAGCTACTTTCTTCATCACCTCCGCTGACTCTGCGTCGACAGTGATGGGTTCTCTCTCGCAAGATGGACGCGCGACGGCGACGCCGTGGATCTCTGGCGCGTGGGGGCTACTGACAGCACTCATCGGCCTGGTGCTGCTTGTCTCTGGCGGCTCCGATGCCCTGAATAACATTCAGTCGGTGACCATTGTGGCGGCAACACCGTTCCTTTTCATCGTATTCGCCATGATGTTCTCACTGGTCAAAGACCTACGTAACGACGTGATCTACCTCGATCAGCGCGAGCAGGAGCGTTTCGCTCGTCGGCTGGCACGCGAACGCCGTCACTTGCGCGAACGCGCCGAACGTGAGGCCGCCGCGAAGGCACGTGCACGTTTGCTCCACGCACCTCATCGTTCACGAAAGTCAAAAACACAATAGTCTCAGAGGCGTTTTGCTATGCGCTAAAAGCACAAGCTGATCTGATACAGCAACATCTAGAATGGCACCAGGCCGCGGATTTTTGCGGCACATAACTGAGAGGAAGGAGGCCACGTTGGGTATTTTCGATAAGGCCAAGGAAGCACTGAACAGCGATCAGGCTGAGAAACTGAGCGATCAGGCTCTCGATGCCGCCGAAGGCTTCGCTACCGATAAGCTCGGCGCGGACAAAGCCGACACGGTCAAGAACATTCGCGATCAAATCGATTCGAAGATCGGGAACGAGTGATTGATTTTCATCGTCCCACTCACAGTGCGTGAACGGTGGGGCAACACTTGCGCATTGACTCATCTCAGTGCAACCGAAAGCCAAGGGTTGGACGGGAAATTTTCCCGTCCAACCCTTTTTCGCGCTCCCGAATCTCTAACTTCTCAAAGTTTTATCAGGCCCTGTGCGTAGTGCATCAACATTCACAATCCAGGGCTCACGCGGTAGCGTGTGTGGATCAAACTCAGTAAGGAATTCTTCCGCACTGCGCACCGGGGCGTATCCAAGGGATGTTGCCAGCAGCGCAACCACGTCGGCGCTAGTCCACCCGAATGGAGCTAGTTGCGACAGCGTTACCGCCCCATCACGCTTCGCAAGCCGCTGTCCACGAGTGTTGAGCACCAGAGGAACGTGAGCATATTGCGGAGTCGACACATCAAGTTTGCGTTGCAGATACACCTGACGTGGCGTAGATGGAAGCAAATCATCACCGCGCACGATCTGGTCTACCCCCGTGCGGGCATCGTCAACGACGGAGACGAAGTTGTAGGAAAACACTCCGTCCCCTCGGCGAATCACAAAGTCATCAACTGCGCCAGTGTAAGACCCTAGTTGACGATCTTCAATTCTGAGTTCGACGACGTCGGTGGCAAGCCGTAGTGCAGGGCCACGGTTCATTGCAGCCAGTTTTTCACGCCCAGCTGCGCGCTCTGTCTCGTTCACATGCCGACAGGTCCCCGGATAAGACCCCGGAGGTTGATGCGGCGCCGAGGCAACCTGAGAAAGTTCCTTGCGTGTACAGTAACACTCATACAGCGCACCGTTGCGCAGGAGATCACTGACGACGTCGGCGTAATAATCCAGGTGTTCGTGCTGGTAGAGCACGCTACCATCCCATGTCAGTCCTATCGCCTCAAGATCGCGCAACTGCGAAGTAACGAATTGCGGACGCGAGCGTTCATCGAGATCTTCCATGCGCATCACGAAACCACGCGAATCATAGCGGGCAAACGCCCATGCAAGGAGCGCCGTTCGAAGATTACCGATGTGAAAGTCGCCGGTTGGCGAGGGAGCAAAACGGCCACTCATCGAATCATCAGTTTTCCGACGCCGATGTACGGGCTGGTGTCGCCAACTTCGAAAATGGTCTCCGTAGCTTCGAAGCCGAGCTCGGTGAGGGATTCTTCTTGTGCGGTGGTCAATGCCCAGGCTTGAGCTGTGAGATCGCCGAGGGCAAAGCTGGCGAGTTTGGCAGCAGTTTGGGCCGAATCAGTGTTGATCCAGTCAAGGGCGATCAGTGCTGCGTGTCCTGGCCCCAACGCGCTGACTTTCGCTGCACCGACGATTGCGCTGTTACTCGTCGCAACCCAAAACGTGCTCGGGCCACCATGAACAATCGTGTTGTCAATCGTTGAAAGTGCGGATTCAACATTGTCTGGGCTAATTTCGCGGACATCTTTTTCCATACGATTTGCAATCTGAGCAATATCGAGGGCATTGGCTTGGCGAATAAATACTTGTTCCACGCCCTCTATTATTGCACGCAAAAGGTCCTCTATTATTGCACGCAAAAGTAGGGTCTGTGTCCGACGTATCTGCCGGCCACAGACCCTACTCTATGGTGCGAATATTATTCGCAGAGCACTGGTGTCATCAGTTCTCGCGACGGCGAATCACCATCGTGGCGCCCGCAAGGAGAACGGTCAGCGCAACCACTCCAAGCCCTGCAACGCTTGCACCTGTCAGGGCGAGGCCGCCCTTGTGCTTAGGTGCTGAGGTTGACTGTGACTTGGTAGTAGGAGCCTTCTGAGTTGGCTCCGGGCTCGGAGTCTGGGTTGGATCCTGGCTCGGAGCCTGGCTCGGACCCTGGCTCGGAGTCTGGCTCGGAGCCTGGCTTTGCTCCGGGGTTGGATCCTGGCTCGGGGCCTGGCTTTGCTCCGGAGTTGGATCCTGGGCACCCTTGTCTGGATCCTTACTGATATTCGGCAGAACTGTCACCTTCACCAGCGCAGTTGCCTGATCACCTGGAACAGTTGAGGCAGCTACCACATAGTGAGCACCAAGCTCAGTGTCCTTTGTCGTTGGGACGTTCACCGACACCTTGCCCGCTGCGTCGGCCATCTTCTTCACCAGCAGAACGGGATCGGAGTAGAAGTACACGCGTGCTTCCGTATTCGCCTTGAGGCCTTCGAGAGCCACATCGACGCTTTCACCACGAACCACAGTGTATTCGTCAGTGATCTTGGCCTTGCCCTCAGTCAGTGCCTTCTCAATTTCATCGGAATTTGCGAAGACTGGGCCGACGTTGGTGGACGGAGTGAGCTCAGTCCACGGCGTGGTCTCCTTCTCACTCGGAGTAGATGGCTTCTCGCTCGGATCTGCCGGCTTCTCGCTCGGATCGGCCGGCTTCTCCGCTGGCGGAGTCGACGGCGTATCAGTCGGCGGAGTCGGCTGAGTCGGCTTAGCTGGGATCAACTCGATCCACGGAATGGTTTCTTTCTCGCTCGGATCTGCCGGCTTGTCGCTCGGATCTGCCGGCTTGTCGCTCGGTTCTTCCGGCTTGTCGCTCGGATCGGCCGGCTTCTCCGCTGGCGGAGTCGACGGTGTATCAGCCGGCGGAGTCGGCTGACTCGGTTCCTCGCTTGGCGCTGACGGTTCATCCGGCTGCGACGGAGTTTCACCAGGGGTCGGATCAGTTGGGTCAGCCGGCTGCGACGGAGTTTCACCAGGAGCTGGCTTGTCCTTATCGTCGATAAGCTTCAGACCCACTTTGATCGGATCGTGATCCGAAGAACGGTATGCGCTGAGATCAAAGGTTGTGACTGGATCGTTGATCGTCGTGCGGTAGCGTGCATACTCAAATGCCACTGGTTCGAGAGCGTTAACGTTCCACACATCAGCAGTAGTCACATGCCCGAGGAGCGACTTATTGACAAGTGCATGATCAAGCGAGCCGATCACGCCCTTGAACTGATAAGACATGTTCTTGATCTTGGCATGCTCCGCCACTGAGGTATAGCCAGCATCCTTAATGGCCTGAACTGGCGACTCCTTCGAGTAGGAGTTGAGGTCGCCAAGGATGATCACTGGTTCATTGGCAAAGTTTTTCTTCACCCACTGGGTCATTTCCTTCGCTTGTTCAACACGCAGGAGGTTATTGTTACCAGCGAGGGTCTTGTTATCGCCCGTAATGAGCGGAACTTTGCTCCCCTTCTTCCTCGATGAAGCGACTGAGCCCTTTGACTTGAAGTGGTTGACGACAGAAACAAACTGCTTGCCAACCTTCTTGCCATTAACAACTGGGCTCCACTTTTGAGCGAGTGGCTGACGTGCCCAGTTCTCGAACCATTTGTTGTCACGGAAGATCAAAGAATCCCCAACCGGAGCGACCTTGTCCTTCTGATAAATGTAGGCAAGGCGGATGACATCTTCTTTCATGCCAATCACCGAAGGTGAGGGAACGAACTCCCACTTCGTTTTTCCTGCCTTCTTGTTCAGAGCGTCAGTCAGATTCTTCAATGCTGCGTCACGCGACTTACCAAATTCTTGGGAATTCTCGATCTCTTCTAATCCAACGACAGTCGAATCGAGTTCGGTGATTGCCTCAACGATCTTCGTCTGCTGACGGTCGAAAGCCTCCTTTGAGTACGCACCACGAACCTTGCAATAATCCGTGGAGATTCCCTTCATATCAATGCCCGGGAGAGACTTGCAGCCTTCCTCATTTTCTCCGAGATCAGTGAAGTAATTGAGCACGTTGAACGAAGAAATGGTGACATCACCAGGAATCTTTGGAGCAGCAGGGCGCTCGTAGTTTGTTAACTCAATAACATCCCATGAACGGTCCTGGAATGTTTTGCCGGTCTTCTTCTGGATCGGAGAAGTCGGCTGAAGATTCCATTGGAAGCGGTAATCAAGAATCATTGCATCCTTGAACGATACATGTGCCCCGACTCGAACCGGTTTCTTCACATCGAGGTACGAAGCAGGCCAATCAGGTGCCACATAATGCTCTGGAGTCCCCTTCTTCTTATCTGCGTATACCTTCCTCACGGAAGTTTCGCGAGAAGCACCGTCATCGAGCGTAATCCTATCAGCTGTATTCTTTGCATCGACTTCTTTGGCTTTAGGATCATTTTCTGAATAGAGCTCTGTCGGCTGATAGAAAGGCTTATCTCCCGGGGCAAGGCCAATCTGTCCGTAGCGTGCCGTGGAATAGTTGTCAGTCACGGTGTGCGTTCCCGTAAGCTTAACAAGCATTCCTTCGAGCTTCTCGCGCTCTTTAGCGCCAGATGGAATTTGTTTCAATTCCACCGGAACCGGCTGCTTCACATCCGCCTTATTGAGAACCTCTACGGAAACCTTACCCGCGATCTCCGTCATTTGTGTAGCAGGATCAACAGGCTTCTTCTGGTTTTGTTTGGGCTTAGGGTATTCTGTGACCTCACCCCGAACTTTGACCAGCTGCCCAATCTGCAGTTTCGCAATATCCTTGCTATAAACAAATATTCCGCTCGAAGCTTGGCGATCTTTTTCGCCACCAGTACCTTCAGTCTGGATATAGGCACCATCAAAGCCACCATCTGGATAGACAGCGGTAATGACACCAGTTGTCGTCACGACCTTACCGTTGTACCCGCTTGTGAGACCTTTACCCTGGATCTTCTCGATAGAGATTTCCTGCCCCGGTGTGATGGGCTCTACTTCTTCTGTTGACTCTGAGCTGTCAGCACCAAGGTTATCCTCGGCATCAAAATCCTCTTCAAACTCTTCGTCAGGCTGTGACTCAGGCATCGATGGCTTTGAGCCTGCTACTCCCGAGCCCTTGGGCGTAGCAGGCTTTAGTGTAAAGTCTTTCGAATTATCATCTGTATCAGCGCCCTTGTCACGCTGGTACGAGCGATCGTCGTTCTCTTTTTTCGCTTTTCCAGCCGTTACGGGTTGCGATTCATAAGCTGTTGCTTCACCAGAGATGCCAACAACATCAACGTATTTCCCCTCAAGCTTCCCAGCTTTAAAGTCACCCTTGACGACTTCCTGTCCCGCCGAAGCGAGGATAACGATTCCACCATTGTTGGGGAAATCAAGCTTATCTACTACTAAATCCGGCTGAACATCTTGTGGAAGTTTTTGGGCTGGATGTTTGGGCGAAGTTTTTTCAACAATAAGAAAGTGCCCACCAGCCTCCACTGTGCCTTTTAGCTGAATTGATTTCTTCGGGGTTCCCTTTCCGGTCGCCGGCACCAAAGTCATACCATCAAGCTGAACCGGGGAGTCTGTCGGATTATATAACTCGACAAAATCCGGATACACACCCGCATTTGTTCCACCAAACGTATAAACCTCATTGATCACCACCTTTGTGGCGTCCTTGATGGCGCTCGCCATGGGCGCCACAAAGGGCGTCAACAGCACCGCCAGGCCGCCGCCAAGTGCAGCAGCTCTCGTGAATTTCATCGTCATCGAGGCACCTTTCCCTCAGGGAACAAAACGTACTGGGCGTCATACATTACCCACGGCACTAGAGTACACTTTCAGCAGTTAAATAACTTGTTTTCAGGATTTTCCCAGGTTGAATAAAGTGCTCAAATCATGCGGTTTGCTCAACTTTTAAAGTAATTTCGCGGTTATTTCACCGCATATTTGATTGCCACAATACGAGATATAGCGTCGCACATACTGACACACGCCCTTCGCATTCGCCGGCCCTACCCCGTGCGGAAACGGTCGCCACCGCCGTCATCCACACAACGGTCGCCACCGTCGTCATCCACACATCACAAACAGTTAAAATCGTGGGGTGGAAAAAATAACAGGAGCAGCGGTTATCGGCGCAGGAGTGATGGGAAGCGCCTTGGCAGAACACATTGCCGAATGTTCCTTCCCCGTCTGGAACGCCGCGAGACGCCCAGCCAACGAACTTGCCGCTGAACTCCCTGACAGCGTCAGCGCCATCAATGTTGCGGACATCGCTACGCTCCCCGATTCGACCGCTATCATCTTGGCCATTCCACTTTCCTCGACGCTTTCCCTACCTCCCGAGATTGCCACTGGGCGTATCCTCATCGACGTTGCTAATTATTGGCCACGCCTAGACTCCGCAAGTGCTTTCGCCACTTCACCGCGTGATTCATCGCTCACCGTGGCTGCTCATTTTCCCACCGCACAGGTAGCAAAAACACTCAACCACCTAGCTTTCGATGCCCTCGCCTTCGATTCGCGCCCACCGGGTAGCCCGAGCCGTCGCGCTCAAGCGGTCGCCGCCGACAATGACGATGTGCGCGACGCAGTGTGCACATTTGTCGACGCACTTGGCTTTGACCCTGTCAACGCCGGCGCGCTAGTCAACGGTAGACTCTTCGCTCCGGGAACAACCATTTTTAACGGCGGATGGAGAGACGCCACCTCGATGCGTCGCATCCTTTCACGGGCTGCGTCACAATAGTTCGCTCAGACCACCACGTCTGACTTGGCATCATTGACGAAAATCGCTCGGCACTTCACGCACATCATCAGTGTCCCACTGCTCGTCATATCCGTGTTCGCGAAGCAGATTGTCTAGCACACGAGCAGTAAACCCCCAGATTACAAGCCCCTCAATGAAAAATGCCGGCCCAACTTCCACACCGTCACGCATTGCCGTGAAGCGATTTTCGCTGCGTGCAAGCGTGCTAAGCCGAATACGGTAGATCCCCTCCACCTCGGAGTCGGAAGGAGCGATATCACCCTCGCCATCCCACCGCGCAAGCACGGCGACAATATCAAGCAACCGATTCCCCGCCTGTGCTGGCGCCAAACGTCCACAAATTTCGACGCTTGCAGGATCGAGAGAAATTTCCTCCCATGCTTCACGAAGTGCAGTTTCTTCTGCGCTCTCCCCCGCATCACGCATACCGCCGGGAAAGCTCATTTGCCCAGGCTGGCTACGCAATGTGAACGCGCGACGGGTGAGCACAACGCTCGGATCCGCCGCGCGATCAATCAACACGAGCACCGCCGCCTGGAGTCGATCCTGGGACGTTTTCGCTCTTGGACTATCACTCATCTGGCTCTTAAACGCCGTCGAATGGCTCTTCAACGCCGTCGAACTCATCGTCGTCAGCTGAGTCAGCAGAACCACCGAGTGCTTGGACAAAATCATCAATGTCGGCGTCGGCAGAATCCACAAACTCGTCTTCAGCGCCGTCAGCATCGATAACTACGCGGTGTGCACTCGCATCCATGCGAGCCGGGAACGCAGGCTCGCAATTTTCGTCGTAAACAACGTAGTCGTCGTCGCTACCGAGCGACTCAAAATCGTCCACGTCACCATCAAAACCGAGAGCCTCCTTCGAAAAACCTGCATCAGCCAAGCCTTTCGCAGACACTTCAGACTTGACCTCGCGATAAGGGGCTGTCTCAACCAAGCGCCTCGGACGGAACACCACCATCTCATGGCCAGAATCTTTGCGCAGAGCCTTACGTAACTGGTCAATTCTCTCAGCAATGGTGACATCACCATCAGGGCCGGCGGCGAAGACACGCTGCTCAGTGGCACGATAACGAGCCAGCTCTTCGCCCATGTATTCACCCAACGCCTGCATCTTCTCTATGTCACGCTGGAGGCGTTTGTTGGTGCGCGTCAGTTTCTCAACTTTCTCCGTCAGTTCCAAGATTCGCAAAATACCAGCCAAGTTGATGCCGTCTTCTTGGCTCATCCGCTGGATTTCCACGAGCTTATCGACGTCGGCAAGCGAGTAGCGCCGCCCGCCACCCTTCGTGCGCTTGGCAACCACCAAGCCCAGGCGATCATACTGACGAACCGTCTGGGCATGCATCCCTGCCAGTTCAGCCGCAACTGACACTGAAAGAATCGGAGAATTCTTCGAAACCTTCGCCATCATTCCTCCTTAGAGCGTGGCCATGGAACGGAAAGTGGCACGCGGATCAGCTTCAGCAGTGGCCTCGCGGAACTTTTCCACAGCCTCACGCGCTTCATCAGAAATCCGCTTAGGAACCACAACATGGAACTTCACATACATGTCGCCTGTGGCACCTTTCGGCCCCACAATGCCCTTGCCACGAACGCGCTGATTCTTCCCATCCGATAAACCTTCTGGCACTTTGATTGTGACAGGAGTTCCTGAGATCGTTGGCACGTCAACCTTGCCACCGAGAACCGCCTCATCAAACGACACAGGCACATCGACGTAGACGTCGTAGCCCTTCACATCGAAGACGGGATGCGGTTCAACTGTGACTTCTACGAGAATGTCGCCTGCTGCTCCGCCGTTGCGTCCGGGCTGGCCTTTACCGGCGATACGAATCTTCTGGCCAGATTTCACACCTGCAGGGATTCGCGCAGTAACCTGACCGAGACCTGAGCCGACTTTCACTGTCGTACCTGAAACCGCCTGAGAGAGCGGAATCGACACTGACGCGTGCACGTCTTCGCCCTTCTCCCGACGTCGGGAGCCAAAGCCGGTGAAACTTGCACCAGCGTTTGTTCCGCCACCAAACATTGACGAGAACACGTCCTCAAATCCGGCACCACCGCCTGTAGAGAACTTTCCGCCGGCAAATGGGCTAGCTCCGCCGCCACCAAACATTGACGAGAAGACGTCCTCAAATCCGGCGCCACCGCCACCGGCAGAGAACCGAGCTCCCCCACCCATTGCGCGGATCGCATCATATTGTCTGCGATCCTCATCATTGCTGAGCACTTGATAAGCCTCAGAGACCTCTTTAAATTTCTCTTCAGCAGTTTTGTCACCAGGGTTTTGATCCGGGTGATATTTGCGTGCAAGCTGACGGTAGGCTTTCTTGATTTCGTCTTGGGTGGCCGTCTTCGACACGCCCAGTGCGGCGTAAAAGTCTTTACTCATCCAATCTTGGCTTGCCATCACGCCTCACCTCTTTTCTTTGCGTGCGACAATTTTCACTCCGGCGACACAACGCCCACGCGAGCCGCGCGCAGAACTTTGTCGCCAATCTTGTAACCTGGCTGAATCAGTTGCGACACCTGTTCGCTCTCAACGTCAGGAGACGTTGAGTGCATCAGTGCCTCGTGTAATTCTGGGTCAAATGCCTCACCTTGCTCACCGAAACGAGCAAGCTGGAAGTTGGTGTGCAAAACATTCTCCAACTTCTCCACGATCAGAGCGCTGGGACCTTCGAGGTCACCGTGAGAACGAGCCAGCGCTGCGTCGTCGAGAACGGAAAGCAAAGTCTCGATGACTTTTGCCTGGCCAGATTCATAACGGTTAACGCCCTCTGCCTTCGCTCGCTTCACGTAACCGTTGTACTCCTGGCGCAGGTTGTACTCAGAAGCGTTCGCACGTGCAAGCTTGTCTTCCAGATCAGCAACCGCGACCTCAAGTTCCGCGACACGCATCAGCGCAGTATCGAGTTCGCTCATCTGCTCTGGGGGCGTGGGATCGTTAGGCTGTGACGAGTTCGATTCAGCATTTTCCGACGCCGGCGTATTTTCAGCGTTCGCCCCCGCAGTGGCATCCGTGGTGTTGGCCGACTCCTCGTTGGGCTCGTCTGGCGTAAAATCGTTGACGCTCATTACATGTCCTTTCTGTGAGTTTTGAGGTGGGGGCAGGAGCTGCGCTCCTGCCCCCGACATCAATTCACGCGAGAGAAATTACTTCTTCTCGTTCTCATCGTCGACGATCTCGGCATCGACCACGTCATCATCTGATGGGGACGAAGATGCCGAAGCGGCAGCCTCGCCTGCAGCTTGATCCGCTTGGGCGCTGGCGTACAGTGCTTCGCCAATCTTCTGTGCGCGCGTGTTCAGATCTTCGAGAGCCGACTTGATCGCCTCAACATCTTCACCCTTAAGAGCCTCACGAACCTTGTCGTTCGCCTCCTTGACATCGTTGACCACGGAGTCATCGAGCTTGTCCTTGTTGTCCGTCAGGAGCTTGTCGATTGCGTAGACCTGCTGCTCCGCCTGGTTACGAACATCAGCTTCCTCACGACGCTTGTCGTCCTCAGCTGCGTGCTCTTCAGCTTCTTTGACCATGCGGTCGATATCTTCCTTGGACAGAGCCGAACCGCCGGTGATCGTCACTGACTGCTCCTTGCCTGTGCCACGATCCTTCGCCGAGACGTGCACGATGCCGTTGGCGTCGATATCGAAGGTGACCTCAATCTGCGGCACGCCACGCGGAGCTGGAGCAATCCCCGAAAGCTCGAACGTGCCAAGCAACTTGTTGTCACGCGCAAACTGGCGCTCGCCCTGATAGACCTGGATCAAAACTGACGGCTGGTTGTCTTCAGCGGTGGAGAAGACCTCAGAACGCTTGGTCGGAATGGCCGTGTTACGCTCGATCAGCTTGGTCATCACACCACCCTTGGTCTCAATGCCGAGGGACAGCGGGGTGACGTCAATAAGAAGAACATCCTTACGATCACCGGTGATCACACCAGCCTGAAGAGCAGCACCAACAGCCACTACCTCATCCGGGTTCACACCCTTGTTTGGTTCACGACCGCCGGTGAGTTCCTTCACGACGTCGGTCACTGCCGGCATACGGGTGGAGCCGCCAACAAGCACAACGTGATCAATTTCGGAAAGCTTCACGCCAGCGTCTTCAATGACCTTATGGAACGGAACCTTGGTGCGATCAAGGAGATCCTTCGTCATCTCTTCGAAGCGAGCACGCGTCAGTTTCTCGTCCAAGTGGATCGGGCCATTTTCGCTCATCGAAAGGTACTGCAACGTAATGTTGGTGGAGGTTGCCGAGCTGAGCTCCTTCTTAGCCTGCTCAGCAGCTTCCTTCAGACGCTGCAATGCAATCTTGTCCTTGGATAAATCAACGCCGTAGTTGTTCTTTGCCTGTCCGACGAGCCACTCAACGATGCGCTGATCCCAGTCGTCACCACCAAGCTTGTTGTCACCCGACGTAGCGCGAACCTGAATGGTCGAGAAATCATCGTCATCCTTGCCCACTTCCAGAAGGGACACATCGAACGTGCCACCGCCCAGATCGAAGACCAGGATGAGTTCATCTTCCTTACCCTTTTCAAGGCCGTAAGCCAACGCTGCCGCAGTCGGCTCATTGACAATACGCTGAACATTCAGGCCGGCAATCTGACCTGCGTCCTTTGTTGCCTGACGCTGAGCGTCGTTAAAGTATGCCGGAACCGTAATCACGGCGTCGGTCACCGGCTCACCAAGGTAAGCCTCAGCATCCTTCTTCAGCTTCTGCAAAATGAATGCGGAAATCTGCTGGGCGTTGTAGGACTTGTCGTCAATCTCAATCTTCCACGACGAGTCACCCATGTGGCGCTTCACCGACGAAATCGTGCGATCGACGTTTGTCACTGCCTGGCGCTTTGCAATTTCACCAACGAGGACTTCGCCAGTTTTTGAAAAACCAACCACCGACGGGGTTGTACGTGCACCTTCTGCGTTTGCAATAACTGTGGGCTCGCCACCTTCAAGTACCGAAACCACAGAGTTGGTAGTACCAAGATCAATACCAACTGCTCGTGCCATCTGAAAACTCCTTCTCATCTGCGGCATTTCTATACCGCTCAAATCTTCAACTCCTTCATATTGCCACATCAGATTAGTTATGTCTAGACCTTAGTGTTTTTCTTGAGCGAACAACGCTCAACTATTTGTTCTCAGAACACGCACCCTACCCACATCCACCCTCAGCCCCCTCGCAATGCCGAGCATTGACCCCGGTTACTGCCAAGCCTTTCCCCACCCCGCCCCACATCAGAATCATTCTCACTGTGTGGACAAACATTGTTCACACGAACACCACCCCGTAAACTTGCCCGCATGGATAAATACCTCCACCTCGAAGAGTCAGATTCGGCCACGATGGAGTGGGTGGAAACGCACTCAACAAACACGCTCAATCACTTTGCAGGCAAAAAATTTGATGCACGCCGTGACGAACTCGACGCCATCTTGTCAGCCTCTGACCACCTCATTGTGGCGACGAAACGTGGCAACTACGCCTATAACTTTCACACCGATGGCGAACACCCCCGCGGTTTATGGCGACGCACCACGTGGAGCGCATACCTCAACTACGTCAGCCCGGAAACCGAACCGGAATGGGACGTCCTCCTCGACGTCGACGCTCTGGGCCGCAGCGAAGGACGCTCGTGGGTTTTCCGCGGGGTTCAACTCCTGCGTCCGGAGTACACGCGCGCTCTCGTGACACTGTCCGACGGCGGTCAAGACGCGTCTGTCACGCGCGAATTCGACATTCCCTCTCGCGCATTCGTTAATCCGTCTGACGCCTTCGTGAAACCCGAATCAAAGGGCACGATGCAGTGGTATGACATCGATACAACCGTGGTGGCAGCAGACTTCTCTTCTGCCGATGCTACGGATAACGGTCCGTACACCACCACTTCCGGATACCCGATTTCGGCACGATTGTGGCTGCGTGGGATCCCGCTTTCTGCGGCCGCCGAAATTATCCGCGGTGAAACCACCGACGTCGCCGTCGGCGCTCACTACGACACGACACCCGGATACGAGCGTCTCGTGGCCTACCGCATTCCCGATTTCCGTACCTCAATTGTGTATGTGGTCAACCCCTACACACTCGAAAAAACGAAACTTGCACTACCCGAAACCGCTGAAGTGTCACTATGGCACGAATGGGCACTGGCCGATCTCCGTTACGAATGGAACGTGAACGGACAGACCTTCCCCGCCGGATCACTCATTGCAGTGCCGCTTGAGCAGGCACTTTCTGGCGACATTACAGAGATTCACACACTTTTCACTCCGACGCACTCGACTTCATTGGTCGGAATTTGCCCGCTGCACACGTCTCTCGTGTTGACTACACTCGACAACGTCTCCAACTCGCTCCACCTCGCCACACCGATGTCGGGAACATGGGCAGTGACCACACTAGACACGCAGCTGGGTGACTTCCTATCGATCTCCGTCGGCGCCGTCGAACCCGACGCCAGCGACGATGTGTGGATCACAACTTCCGGCTTCACCACACCGACCACTCTTTTCCACGGCACGATCGCCGACGGTGAGCTTCAGTTGCGCAAGTTGCGTAGCGCTCCGGCGCGTTTCGACGCCGACGGCCTCGAAGTTCGTCAGCGTTGGGTGGCTTCCGACGACGGCACGAAAGTTCCCTACTTTGTGATCGGCAAGGCACGCGTGCTCGACGGCGATGCGCCAGCTCGTACACTACTGGACGGCTACGGCGGGTTCGAAGTTTCGCGTCTTCCGGGCTATGTCGGCACCTACGGAAAAGAATGGCTTGAGCGTGGTGGCGTATATGCCGTCGCAAATATTCGTGGTGGCGGTGAATTCGGCCCAGCCTGGCACCAGGCAGCCCTTCGCGAAGGACGGCATCTAGCCTATGAAGATTTTGCGGCGGTTGCGCGCGATCTCGTCGAGGCAGGAATCACCACTGTCCCTCAGCTCGCCGCGATCGGCGGATCGAACGGCGGATTGTTGATGGGAAACATGTACACCACATATCCGCAGCTCTTCGGCGCAATCGTATGCCGTGTGCCGCTGCTCGATATGAAGCGCTTCTCGCATCTCCTCGCGGGAGCTTCGTGGATGGATGAGTATGGAAACCCTGATACCGCCGATTGGGATTACCTCAAGGCATACTCTCCCTACCATAACGTCAGCGACGGGCCACACCCGCCAATTTTGATCACCACGTCAACACGCGATGACCGCGTTCACCCTGGTCACGCACGCAAGTTCATGGCGCTGCTCGAAGAAAAGGGATTCGACGCCCTCTATTACGAGAACACCGAAGGCGGACACGCGGGCGCGGCTGATCCAGTTCAGCAATCGCTCATGCTCGCATTGATTTTCTCGTTCCTGGATGAAAAACTCGCTTGAGATGCGCAATCGGCGTCGGCTTTGAATCTGCCGACGCCGATTGCGTATCTAGGTCTTCCGGCGCGCGTGGCGATGAAAACCCGTGCAATAATTGCAGTATGACTTACACACTTGGTGTTGACATCGGTGGTACGAAGATCGCCGGTGGCGTCGTTAATGAAGACGGCGAAATTGTTGCCATGACCCGCAAGCCCACGCCCGCACTCGATCCTGATTCCACTGCTGGCACAGTAGTTGCCGTCATCGAGGAACTGCGCAAGAGCTACGACGTCGAGGCAATCGGAATCGGTTGTGCGGGTTTCGTCGCTGCCGATCACCGCAAGATCGCATTCGCACCCAATTTGAATTGGCGCAACGAACCACTCGCGGACAAAGTTGAAGCCGGAGTTGGGCTGCCTGTGTATCTTGAAAATGATGCCAACGCAGCTGCCTGGGGCGAATACCGTTACGGCGCTGGGCGTGACCATGCCTCCGCCGTCGCTGTGACAGTTGGTACGGGCATCGGCGGCGGAATTATTATGGATGGTCGCCTGATCTCTGGTTCCTTCGGGCTTGCCGGCGAAATCGGACACCTCAATATGGTTCCTGACGGCTTGCAGTGCGGGTGTGGCCAGCTGGGATGCTGGGAAGTGTACGCCTCAGGCAATGCGCTTGTGCGCATCGCCAAGCAATATGCACTCGCCCAACTTGAGAAGGGCGAAAGCTCGCATATTCTCGACCTTGCGGGCGGCGACGTCGATGCCATCAACGGGTTGATGGTCACTGCGGCAGCTGCCGAGGGCGAAGCTGGAGCGATTGACTTGTTTCATCAGATTGGCACGTGGCTTGGTCGGGGTATGGCAGACCTTTCCGCAATCCTTGATCCGCAGATGTACATCGTGGCGGGTGGAGTGTCCGAGGCAGGAAATCTTCTCCTCGATCCCACGCGCGCAGCTTTCCTGAAGTATCTCACTGCAGCGAATTCACGCGAGGTTGCTCCCATCGTCCAAGCACAGCTCGGGAACGATGCCGGCATGATCGGCGCAGCAGATCTCGCGCGTGGGTTGCTTGCCTAATCACGCCTGAAAAGAGCGCTGATACACCTCACAAGGAACAAAAAGAAAACCACCAGCCCTTGATGTAAAGTTTCTTTTACTGTAAAGTTTACTTTACTTTAATCCTCTGGTGAAAGGACGCCGGAAATGTCAAAGGAAAAGACTCCCAGATTTGGGCGAGTCAAATTCGGTTCGGGAGAGCGCCATTCTGCGCTCTCGATTTCGATACCGGCGGGCATCATTCTCGCAGCTCTCATTTCAATTCTTCCCCCTCTTTTCCGTACTGACGATCTGGCCCGATGGATCGCTTTTCTCGTCTTCTTTATCGCCACCACTCCGGTGTGTGTGGCGATTGTGTGGGTGTGCGTCGTCGATCTCAAAACGATTCCAGGACGACTAGCCAAACCAGAGGAATCTGTTGAATCTCAGTGGGCGAGTAAAGCGGCCGAAAACACTTTCTACGTAATTCTCGGTGGACTTGGACTGGTCACCGCCGGATTCTCAATTTTTGGAGCTGGCAGTGTCACCGAGATTCTCTTCTGGGTTCTACTCGGCATCACATGTATCTACGGGCTTTTCTACGCTTGGGCAAAGTACGGAAAGTGACATGCGCAATTCACTCATTACTCTGCGAAAAGAACGCGGTTACTCCCAAGAAGATCTTGCACAGTTACTCGGCGTCTCACGTCAAACAATCATCTCGATTGAGAAGGGCCGCTTCGACCCGTCTTTGCCACTCGCTTTTGCCATTGCAGGGGTATTCCACTTACGCATCGAAGATATTTTCACCCCTGACGAGTAAGCCCGATGGCCTTAATCGCGCTCACAGTTGGCTCGTTCCTCGCGCGTCACAAACCACACCAAGGCTGAAGTCAGAAGCATGACGCCAGTGAGCGCGAATGCCACACCGAAACCAGCGACGTCGGCGATCCAGCCGGCAACCACTGGCCCGAGAATCTGCCCGAAATCACCCGCCTGTTGGAAGGCTGAAAACACACGAGAACCTTGCCTCGCCCCGACCACATCGGCCACGGCTCCTTGCTGGGACGGCATCACGAAACCTGCGCCGATTCCCGCGACGAATGAGGCGACGATCAAGAACCAGATGCTGCTCATCCAGCCGAATCCAAAGGTGAAAATTCCTGAGATCGCCAAACCGAGGACAAGTAATGGCCGCCGCCCATAAAAATCGCTCCACGCACCAGCTCGGATCAAAGCGATTGCGTTACCTGCTGCGAACGCCGTCATGATGCCTCCGGCCACCCATTGTTGTGTCGCAACCGCTGCAGCAAGGAGAGGAACGAGCGAGACTCGCACACCGAAGTCGGCCCAACCTTCAGCAAAAGAGCTGACGAGAACCGCACGGAACCTGTGATCTTCCCACGCCTCGCGCACACTCATGGGAGAACGATCGACTCCTGATCTCACCTGAGCTGCTGCACGTTTCACCCGGGCACTCGCATCTTGCGCGAGCGCCCGCCGTCCCACAGGAGCAACGCTCACACCCGCGTCGGGACGAATAAGCACGCCGACAAGCAACATCGCGACGAACAGCGAACCCGCATAGATAAAGAACGGAGCACGGTAGCCAAGGGGCGTGATAAACGCTCCGATTGCTGGACCGCCGATATTGCCCACCAGCCACCCAGCACCGTAGAGCGCGCTCGCGCGGCCGCGAGCGCCAGCTGGAGCTACACGGAAAATTAAGCTCATCGCCGCAACGGAAAAAATCACTGAGCCTACTCCACCCAGGCCGCGATAAAGAACCAAATGGGAGTAGTCATTTGCTAGACCTGCAGCGACAGACGAGACACCCACTAAACCGATGCCAAGCATGTACATCGCGCGTTCGCCGAACCTCGTGGTCATACGGCCAGAAACTGGCGCGAAGACAAGCCGTGTCAAAGCAAATGCGCTAACGACAATGCCCGCTTGAAAGGTGGTAGCCCCGAGCGTCGAAGCAAAAATCGTGAGCACGGGAGCCACGATTCCGAACCCGAGTGACACAATCACTGCAGAGACGACGAGCACCCAAATTTCACGAGGCATTTTTGTTTTCGGCATGGTGGCTATTATCTCAGGTGTCCCCATAGACGACACCTGAGACACAGCCAGTCCTTGTCACAACCTTGTGTCACAGAAACCGCAACGAGGTCCTTCAGGCGATGCATAAGCAAACGGAACAGCACTTCGGTCAGATCGGCTGACACACCTGGGGTTCGGACAGTCCCCCGCAGGAGCCTGTTCGCGGATACGCTCCGGGCGCACCTCCGCTTCCGGGCGCGCCTCGGCGTCGCGAAGAAGAAAATCAATCAACGCCATACGAATCAACATGCCATCCCGGGTCTGCCCGAAGTAGCGAGCACGCGGATCAGAATCCACATCCATGGCAATTTCATTCACACGTGGCAGGGGGTGCATCACGATCATGTCCGGGCGGGCATAACGCATCACATCGGCGTCGAGCACAAACACTTCCTTCAAACGCTCATACATGACCGGATCACCGAAACGCTCTTTTTGGATGCGCGTCATGTATAAAACATCCGCCTGCGACACTGCTTCAGCCAGCGAAGACACCTCGATCACTTCGGTGCCGTTCGCACGCAGGTGACGCACGGTGCGCTCACCAAGCGCAAGCTCCGGAGGACTCACGGCAACAATGCGGTTACCTTCGAAACGCGAAAGCGCGGAGATCAGTGAGTGGACAGTTCGCGAATAGTGGAGGTCACCGGCGAATGCCACCGTGAGGTGGCCGAAACGTCCAAACTCTCGGTGAATCGTCAGCAACTCGGTCAACGTTTGCGTGGGGTGGAAGTGTCCGCCGTCGCCAGAGTTGACCACCGGCACAGTTGCCGCTTCAGCAGCGACGAGGGCACTGCCGTCGGCTGGGTGGCGGATGGTGAGCAGATCAGCGTATTCGCCGACGACGCGGGCCGTGTCGGCAACTGTCTCACCTTTAGCTGCACCGGAGGATCCTCCGTCGGCGACAGAAATCGTTGCGCCACCCAGCCGAGCCATCGCAGCTTCGAAGCTCAGGCGGGTGCGAGTGGAGGGTTCGAAGAAGAGTGTCGCCAAGAGCTTGCCGCGAGCGCGATCCGCCCAGGCTGCCGGATTCGCCGCGATTTCTTCGCCCGTTGCGATGAGTTGGCGGATTTCCTCCAGCGTGAAATCTGCGATGTCGATAATCGAACGCATCGGTTCCTCCCCCGTGATGTGCGTGTAACACGCGTGACTCTAACAAAGGAAAAACCTCTACACAAGGTACCGGGATTGAAGTGAGTCAGGTTTTTCTTGACGTTTACCCTGTGTCCCATTATCTCTGACGGTACCGAACTGGTGGCCCAACGGATAGTTCTCTTGGACTATTCCACTGCATCTTTACCCTCAAAGTTTCCAGGATCCCCATATCCTCTTCCCATGAACGTCTGCGTATGCGTACTAAAATGTCACCCATGGCCACACATATGACTGAGCCTCTGCGGCGCATGGCGGACGGCACGATCAAACAGATCAACCCTTTTTCCGGAACCGAAGTTTGGACGGTACCAGGACGCGCAAACCGCCCCATTGCACATCCAGTAGAAAATCCAGAGCCGATCAACCCCGATGAGCTAGGGCACTACTGTATTTTTTGCAAACAGCGAGTACTCGATACCCCACCAGAAAAATCGAGGATCGTTCCCGGATCACAGGAGATTATTCAACACGCCGGGGTGGATGCCCTCAGCCAAGAGTGGCAGTTCCGCAGAGTGGCAAACCTCTACGAAATTCTGACGTTCGACTATTGGGCGAAAAACTATGGCTACCAACTTCCGCACGATACTCAGTCGTGGATGGAGTCCTACCTCGCTGACCCTGCAGGCCGCGCGCATGTCACTGGGGTTCTGCGCGCCAAATTCAAAGATGACAATTTTGATGCGAAAACTGAAGCAGAGCTTCACGACGCCGCTCTCTCCCTTTTCGGCGGGGGCCACGATCTCATTCTGGCTCGACGTCATTTCGTTAAGGGCGCGAAAGACACCTCCCAGCTCGCTTCGTCGGGAACACTGACCCCGGAAGAACATGAGGCTTACTTCAGGCTCACGACGAGCGCAATGCGCGATCTGTACCGCAACCGCTACGTACGTTACGTCCAGGTCTTCCAAAACTGGATGAAGCAAGCCGGAGCCTCGCTCGATCACCTGCACAAGCAACTCGTGGCAATCGACCAGCGCACCCCCAACCAGGCGTACGAAATCGAACGCACCCGCGAAAACCCCAACTACTACAACGAATGGGGTGTGGACTACGCCGGATACCAGAACCTCACGATCGCTGAAAACGACTACGCGGTGGCTATCGCCGGTTTCGGGCACCGTTATCCCACGCTAGAGATTTGGTCAAAATCGGCTTCATGCCAGCCATGGGAGCATTCGCCTGCAGAACTTCGCGGAGTGTCAGATTTGGTTCAAGCAATGCACGCGGCGACCGGCCCTGACGTGCCGTGCAATGAGGAATGGTTCGCCAAGCCGATCGATTCAGATGTGGATATTCCCTGGAGAATCCTGATCAAATGGCGTGTTTCCACACTTGCCGGTTTCGAAGGCGGCACGAAGATCTACGTCAACACGATCGACCCCTGGACGTTGCGCGACCGCGTGGTTCCTCGTCTACTCGAACTTCGAGCTGAGGGAGCAATCGCGTCAAACATCAACATTGCCACTGAGTGCCAGATTGAACGCAACTGTCTCAAATACAACCGTTTCCTTCAAAGATAAAAATATCGCCGGCGTCGGGAGATGTTTGCCGACGCCGGCGAGATTTTTTACTGCTATGCCCGCTCAGGCTTCCAGTGTGGCGTCCTGGCGCCCTGCATACCACTTCTGAGTTTTGCGGCGAACCACTTCCGTGACGGCCGCATTCACTGCCGCTGTTACCACCGCAAACATCACGATCTGCGAGGTTGACTTCTCCAGATCTGAGTCATCACCGGCTGGCTTTTGCTTGCCCAAGCCCTTTTCCCAAATGACGTCGGTGACTTTCTGAGCCACGAAACCCGCAGCAGCACCCGTCGCAAGCGAAATCAGTTTCCATCCAAGATTCATTGTTCCTCCTTGACATCCCTAGCGCCCATCGTATCGCGAGTGAATAGAGCATGGCGTACGATTCGCGATACGCATAGTTTGTGTCGCATGAGGAAAGTTATCGCTGGCTCATTTCATAGTCCTCAGCCAACTCGTCAATGACATACTCTTCACGCCTCACACGCCCTGTTCGATACGCGGCTCGCGCAAGAACATGCGCAGAGATTGGAGCCGTTACCAGCTGAAAGACAATCACCAACAGCATCGTCCAGGTAATCTGGGAAGAGCGAACCACAAGTGCAATCCCCACAAAATACAGAAGCAATGACAGAACCTGCGGTTTTGTTGCGACGTGTTGCCGAGCGAGGAGATCGTCATACCGCCACACCCCAAGCGCAGCGATCAGGGTCAAAATCGCACCTGCCGTAATCGCACCGACGCCCACAATATTCATAATCTCGTCCATCATCAGCTTTCCTCCCTTGCATCCTGTGACGCAGAATCGGCGTTTTGCCCATCGCTCTCCACCAACGGTGCATCGACATCGTGCATTGGCGCATCGTCGTCGGAATTGTGCGCGAGGAATTCAGCATCCGCGGCTGCGACTTCTGCCGCTGTGAGCACACGGCGCTCCTGATCACTGGTTTTTTTGGTGAAGCGTGCTAACGCAGTGGATCCGATGAACCCCACCACTGCGAGCACCACGAGAAGCGGCATGAGATCTGCTCGGCGAGTAAATGCCGCGGTGACGGCGATAGCCCCAATGAGAACAGAGGTCAGCATGTCGACGGCAACAGCGCGGTCAAGAGTTGATGGGCCACGCGTAATCCGGAACAAAACAGGAACTGCAGCCACAGCCAACATTGCCCCACAGAGAATAAGAACGTAGGTCATTTCATCTTCTCCACTGCCATATCGTCAGTCGGCGGCGCGAACGGCGTCGGCAAGCGTCCAGCGGTTGTTCGCGCCCCTGGCACAAAACCGGCTGCTAATAGTTCGTTGTGCGAAGCGAAAGCGCGCATCACATGTTCCTCTACCAGGAGGACACTACGATGCACGCCCTCAATGCCTCCAGCTTGGCCGACGTCGAAGACATGGACATAGAGCATCGACGTCGGTGCGTGGGTGTCGATAACGACCGAACCAGGAACGATCGCCGTCAGCCCAGCGACCATCGCCATCCGCACGTCAGATTGACTACGCAACTGGACACGGATCACCGCACTTTGGGGACGTTTTCCTTGCAAAATAAACCACGCCAGCTGCAACGATGACACCACGATGTCGCGCAGTACTGAGCACACCAGAATCACCACACCGAGCGGGCGGAAACGGCCATCAAAGTGAGCGGTGGGAAACGGAGTCGCAGTGGTCACGAGTAACGCCACAATGAAGCCAGCCACGACATTGCCTGTCGATGGATCGCCCCAGAGGAAGACCCACACTGCAGTCAACCCAACGAGTAGTCCCATCGAAGCGTGCGGGAATCGTCCAGGACGACGCGTGGCATATCGAATTGCGTCACTTGCTTTGCTCATCACTACCCCCTGACTGTGGCGCGTACTGGCCTGCACCAATCCCACGATCCGGTAAAACAGCCACAATATAGGGCGACCTGGCAAAGAGTCTGCCTGCAGTAGCATCGGCGTAACCATTGATTGGCCCAGCTGCGAGCGACAGACCAATCGAGACAACCACCAATCCCCCAGCTGCTACAGTCATCAGCGGCGGAATAGGCTTCGTTTCGAGTTGCTCTGGCGCGTCTTGCCAGAACGTCATATTCCACGCACGCGTCACAGCGTAAAGCGTGAGCAACGAGGTGACCAACCCTGCCGCAATCAACACCCAGTCGATTCCCCAACCGCGGTCAGCACTTGCCCCGATCAGCCCAACTTTGCCGAAAAATCCCGATAGCGGCGGGATACCGGCCAGATTCAATGCAGGAATGAGATAAAGTACGGCAATTCCGGGGGCCAGTTTGAGCAGCGAGCCGAGCTTCGCCAAATTGGTGCTGCCGCCGCGCCGTTCGACAAGGCCAACGACGAGGAAAAGGGCAGTTTGCACCGTAATGTGGTGAATCGCGTAATAAATCGTCGCTCCAATACCGCTCGGTGAGGAGGTGGAAATACCCCAGAGCATATATCCGATGTGAGAAACGAGCGTGAATGACAATAGACGCTTGACGTCTTGCTGGGCAACAGCGCCGAGGATTCCGATCACCATCGTCACGATGGCAAAGACACCCAGGATATGGTCGAGCTGTGGTCCAGGAAAAAGCAATGTTTGGGTGCGGATCATTCCATAGACACCGACTTTGGTTAACAGTCCGGCGAATACCGCAGTCACTGGAGCCGGTGCAGTCGGGTACGAATCAGGGAGCCAGGCGCCAAGCGGAAAAACTGCCGCTTTGATCCCAAAACCAACAAGTAACATCACCTGAATCACTGTCGCGAGCGCGGGATCAATATCCGCGATTCTCAATGCCACCTGCGCAAGGTTGATAGTTCCAACCGCTGCATAAACCAGTGCGATTGCCACCAGAAAAACCACAGACGATATCAACGACACCACCACGTAGACGGTTCCCGAGCGGACACGATCACGCGTTCCACCCAGAGTGATCAACACGAATGAGGCACACAGCAAAATCTCGAAGCCCACATAAATGTTGAACAAATCCCCCGACAAGAATGCGTTAGACACGCCTGCCGAAAGTATCAAGAATGCGGGGTGGTAGACGGCGATCGGGGCTGCTGTTTCACCATCGGCAGCACCTTGCGCAAGTGAATAAATCAGGACAACTAAGGTCACTGTCACTGATGTCAGGAGCATGAGTGAGCTCAAGCCGTCGGCGACAAGCACGATCCCAACGGGTGCAGCCCACTGCCCGATGTTCAGCACAACCGGACCATCTGCCGCCATCACAACCAATGCGATTGCAACGAGAAGAACTGCAGTAAGGACTGTGCCCGACACCCACGCCTGATGACGCCGAGCTTTTCCGCTGAGCAATGATACTCCTGCGCCAAGAAGTGGAAGCACGACGGGAAGAGCAATCAAAAAATTCCACGTCATCACGCACCTCCCTTGCTGTTGGTATGGTCGGGTCGGCATGTTGCACGTGAGCTACCCGACACACCGACGGCTCCGTCGGCATCGAGATCACCTTCTGTTTCGTCGTGCGTCTGGGAAGCGTCCTCCTCCACACTGGCTTCAGCGTCTGCGCGAGCAGCCATTTTTGCGCGCTCGGTCATTCGGGACACACGGCGATCTTCAGGGTCATCTTGCACTTCGTCATTGCCGGTGAGCTGCCAACTCCGGTATGCCAGAGCCAAGAGAAATGCTGCTGAGCCCAATGAAATAACGATGGCAGTGAGCATCATCGCTTGTACGAGAGGGTCTGCCATTCTCTCAGCTGGAACAACACCCACAAGAGGCGGTTCCCCTGAAGGGCCACCTGCAATCAAAAAGAGGATATTGACACCGTTGGTGATCGAAGTCAGACCCAAAATGATGCGCGTCAGTGACCGTTCAAGAACAAGATAGACCCCCACTCCAACAAGCACAGCAGCGAGGAACACCAAAACAAGTGACACGCTCATTCCTGGCCTCCCTTCTGGTGTACAACAGCGGGGTCAATGCCAACGTGGTCATGCGAATCCTTGTCATGTGACACATTAATCCCCCGTGCGCTCGCCGCTGCGTCGAAGCGTTCCAGGCGCGAATCTGCTGCTGGGGTCAGCGAGACGGCGTCGTCGTCGGAGATCCCCTCAAGTTCGCCGTGCCGGTCGATCTCGGCCCCTAAAGAACGCAAAATATCCAAAACCAGTCCAAACACCACGAAATACACTCCGATATCGAAGAAAATCGCCGTCGCCAAATGAACGTGGCCGAACGCAGGAAGGACAAAGTCAAGCTTCGCAGTTTGTAGGATAGTTCCACCTAACGCCACCGGCGCCAAAGCCGCAACTGCCGCAATACTCATGCCCGCCCCCATGAGGTGACCAGGATGAAGCGGCACAGCGGCACCAAGTTCGTAGCGTCCACCAGCAAGGTAACGAATCGTGAGGGCAATTCCTGCGAGCAGGCCGCCGGCAAAACCACCACCTGGCTGATTATGCCCCGAGAAGAGGAAAAATACCGACACCACCAGCATTGCGTGGTAAACCGAACGCGTACCGATTTCTAAGATTACGCTTCGTGACGATCTCCTCAGTGCTTCAGTCCCCACAAGCCATAGTTGTGAGGTTGCGCGAGATTTGCGCACGTGTGCCGACGGCGTCACCGATGCGGTCTGTCCACGTGGAGTATCGGTCGTCTGCAATCCCCTCTTGTCCCAAAACATTCGCGAACGTGGCGAATGCAAAGGTTGAATATCCTGACTACGAGCATCACAAAAATTCACTTCACGACGGAAACCGGAGCGTTCGCGAACCTCTACAGGGATTGCCACGTTACGCAGCCGATCCACGCGACCAATACGATCACGGATGAAGAGCAACGACGATACGCCAATGGCACATGCAATGAGCACTGAAAGCTCACCCATCGTGTCCCACGCACGGATATCCACCAAGGTCACATTCACGATGTTCTTTCCATAGCCATGGCGATATGCGAGATCATGGAAGTCATGCGAAATCGGATCGGCAACGCGCACCCCGGCTGCGAGTGCACCAATCACTGCCACCGTACCCCCTGCCAGCGTTCCTAAACCAACTCTCCACCACCGAGTCACAGGGAGTGGACGGTTCGAAAAATATGCGGGCAAACGCCGTAAGACCAGAACAAAGACGACGAGGCTCATGGTCTCCACAAGCACCTGCGTCAGCGCAAGATCCGGTGCGCCGTAAAGCTCGTAGATCAATGCGACGCCGTATCCTGCCGTTCCCAGTAGAAGCACGGCTTTCATCCGGTGTCGAGCACGGGCACCGAGGAGCGCAGCAAGCGCAGTGAGCACAACCACGCTGGCTTGAGCCAGCGAATCCCATGCACGCACACTCGCCCAGGTATTCGGCCCGACGGCAATGAGTGCACTCGTTGACGCCACCAACATGAAGACAAGGATCGTCGTTAAATATGCAGGAAGCGACCCGCGTTGGGTCAGGGCGGTGGTAACGCCAGATGCATTCTCAAGCCCATGGATGGTACTGGCATATACCCGGTGGGCAGAAAGCGGAAATTCCCATTTACGGGTCACTTTTTCAAATCTCGAACTCCACACAAAGATTGCGCCACCAGTTCCCCAGATGACAGCAGAGATCAGAAGGGGAAGTCCCAGATGGATGGCAGAGGTGAGATGAGGTGTCTGCTCACCGAAGACGCTCTGACCACCGGTGTGCGCATAGCCAGCAACTCCACCTGGACTAAAACTTCCTAGCGCATAGGGTGCAAGCACATGGTCGAGAATGCCACCACTCCATCCGAGTATTAGCGAGGCGAACGCCAACACAAGAATCGGTACTGTCATCATCGCATTCGTTGGACGAACGGAGGTCTTCACCATAGGGAGACTGTGCCGATCCTCAGCCGTGTTACCAGTATCGGCGTAGATGCCCCAACTCGTGAAAGCTCCGAACCAATAACGCGCAGTGTAAGCCACGGTGAGAGCCGAACCGAGGGCTATCGATACCCATGCCGTTATTTCGAGTGCGCCACCACCAACCAGAGCGGTCAGCGCGGCTTCTTTCGCGACAAACCCAGCAAAACCCGGCAGACCAGCCATCGAAGCGCAGGCAAGCGCCGCAGCCACCGCCGTCGGCAGCATGGCTTTCCCGACGCCGGAAAGCTCGCGTAAATCGCGAGTGCCAGTTGCCCAATCCACCTGGCCCACCGAGAGAAAAAGTGCTGCCTTGAACAGTGAGTGTGCTATGAGCATTGCAAGGCCAGCAAGCATCAAGGCTTCGTTTCCGAATCCCACCATGAGGGTGATCAAGCCGAGCTGCGAGACAGTTCCGAAGGCCAGGACAAGTTTGAGGTCATATTGTTTGAGGGCACGATAGCCACCCACAAGCAATGTTCCGATTCCCAGCGGAATAACAATCCATGTCCACACACCAAAATTCGAAAATCCTGGTGCGAGACGTGCCACCAGGTACACCCCGGCCTTGACCATCGCTGAGGAATGCAGATACGCCGAGACCGGCGTGGGCGCAGCCATCGCGGCGGGCAACCAAAAATGGAACGGCACAAGAGCCGACTTACTTGCAGCACCAATCAGCATAAGACCAACAGCAACGCCTACGAGCAGGGGCGACGCAGACTCTACGGCGAGAGCCGCCTGTCCGACAGTCCCGTTCTGAGCTGCGGCTACCAGCTCAGAGAGCCGGTAGGAACCACCAGGAATCTGGCCAAGAATCACGATCCCTGCGAGCATCGCAAGGCCTCCCGCAGTGGTCACAGTCAGAGCAGCCATTGCGGCACGACGAGAGGCAGATTTTGTGAAACTGTGACCGATAAGGAGAAAAGAGAAAACCGTAGTCAGTTCCCAAAACATGTACAGCGCAAGGGTGTTATCAGTGGTCACTAGGCCAAGCATGGCACCCGCGAAGGCGGTAAAGACACCGGCGAAGCGTCCAAGTCCACTCGCCGACGAGGAAAAATATCTGCTCGAGTACACCAGAACAAGTGCGCCCACACCGGTCACAATCAGCGCCATCACCCATGACAGCACGTCAAGTCGAAACGTCAGTTCGAGGTGGACTTGCGGTGCCCACGCCCAGTTTTCAAGAGGAAATACCGACGTCGTCACGCTTGTATGGGCAGATGTGGTCTGAGCCGTAGCAAACTGATCGCCGACGTCGACAAGAGGATGTGGCCACGGAATGAGGCGCGATTGCGGAAGTGAACCGCGTGCAGCAGCAAAGACTTCTGGGCCGCGAGTGAGGAGATAGACGAAAGCACCGGCAGGCACGAGAGCAAGAGCAGAAAACCCGAGCCGCCCCCATCGCATCATGGCTGGAGCGACGAGAGCCGCGAGTGCGAAGATCGCGAGAACGAAAAGCATAATCCTCCTGGTGCGAACGATTGCATCAGCACCAGGGCCCCGAAGAATGTCGGGTCAAAGGATAATCCGAGCAGAATTCCACTCAGCACACTCGGCACGGCACTCCAGTGTCGACACGTAGATTCTAGCGAGAAATCGCCATTTCCTCCATGATGCATTCGGGCTAACGCCGCAAGCGAACATGCCGACGCTACCGAATCGGCGGCATCGGCGGCATCGGCGCTGGATTCTAGAGCTTGTCATCCTGACGTCTATCGGGCGTTGCCGCTACGGTTTCGCGATGCGAATCGTAAAAATTCGAACGTTTTGCAAACTCCTCATTCAAGTGAGCAACTCCGTCTTTTTCGAGCAAGGTCGGCACTCCAGAGAAAAGATTCGTTCCCAATCCAAGTCGTTCACCCTCGATGCGTGCACCAATTGCAGCC
This sequence comes from Arcanobacterium sp. (ex Cirak et al. 2026), assembly GCF_053585065.1. Classification (NCBI taxonomy): domain Bacteria; kingdom Bacillati; phylum Actinomycetota; class Actinomycetes; order Actinomycetales; family Actinomycetaceae; genus Arcanobacterium; species Arcanobacterium sp. (ex Cirak et al. 2026). Next base: position 7,787 of record NZ_JBQJCE010000011.1, on the reverse strand, counting down.
AAAATTGTGGGGTAGAAATCGTAGGATCCGTAAAGACGATTCTGCGTAATCGATGGTGGAAGATTCGTGCCTTGCACGGGATTGAGGATCACATTCACCACTGTGCGGTTATAGTCCTTGTCCCATGTTTTGAAGAAATTCTTGTCCATTGAGCGGTGATCACCCGTGATCACGATCGTCGTGTCTTGCGCCCACGGTTGCGATTGAATCCATTCAACAAGTTTGACTGTCTGCTCCTGAGAATAATAGATCACATTTTCGTACTGCGTTTTAAAGGGGCGTTCCTTCATCTTCGGAGAAAGGTAGCCATCTGGGAAATGCGTATCAGCATTTTCGAGGATGAAATAGAAGGGTTTGTCCTCGCTCGCACGCTTGGTCATGAGTTCTTTGGCATATTCATAGACCTTGTCATCTTCGACACCCCACCATACGTGGTAATCAGGTGGGATACGGCCTTCAGCTTTAAAAGTGTTGATGTCATGCACAGTGAAATTTCCATGGCGGCGGTAATAATCACCTAAGCCTGCCCACCGGGAATCTGATCCAAGCATGAAATCCGTGGTGTAGCCGTCCTCGTGAAGGAAATCGCCAATCGACCGGAAGTCGGGGAAGGACATCTGTGAACCGTTGCCCGCTCCGGAAGCGAGCATTGGGGTTCCTGCCCACATCGCTACCATCGCGGCCACAGAGTGTCCTGTCGCATACATTTGCTGTGGACCACCATAGTGATCAGTGTTGGAAAACTGCACACCACGCTTCGTCAATTCAGCCAAATGCGGCATGATGTTGTGGTCGAGATAGCCGCCCATATCTCGCGAGTAGAAGGAGTTTTCGATGGACTCCATGTAGATGTGGATGAGGTTACGTTTCTTCTGAGGGAAGGTGACTTTGCTATTCGTCGCTTCCACGAAATGTTCGGCAATGTAGGTTGATGGCAGGAAACGTTGGCGAAGAACATCGCCAAGAGGAAGAACCTGGAATGCGTATGTGATTGAGCCCGCCAGGAGTGCAAGCATTGTCGACATAGCCACGGCACGTACGTAACGGAAACGGTTCGACGTCAGCGTTTCGGAAATGCTCGGCGCTTGAATATATCTAGGGCGCGTAACGAAATCGCTACGGATCAGCCCTATACATGCACCCATGAGCGCAAACCAGACTACGGGAGCAACCATCCAGTTCGAAAACTCAAGGGCGCGTTCACCTGTAGTTTGACCATTCCCTTGCGTGAAAATGAAGGTCAATTGAGCAGCAGTAACGTTGTCAACGGAATCGGCGATAGCTTTGGGGACAAAGAAGAACAGTGCAACAAGCGCGCCGATAACCGCGCCAATAATAATGGGGAAAATATTGCGAGCTCGCCATGCGGCGGGTTTCGCGCGCAGCCAATTGTGGAACGCGTAATTCATGGCCACGAGGATGGCGCCACCCGCTGCAATTACCACGGCACCATAAAGCAGGGAAAACATCACAGTGTGTGGGGTGCCGTAGACGAAGACCCCGTCAGGGATAAAAGTTGCGCCGAGGAAAGTGAGCGCGTTTGCGATAATCCCCGCACTGAGTCCCCTCGCGACGGCAGCTCCCCTGGTCACCGTGGTGCTTGCGCGACCAAACAACGACACTGCGCCGACAATGAGACCCACAATAGAGAATATTTGAATGGCAACAATCACAAGAATTAATCGTATCGATGTTCTCGGATAAAAACTCCGTTCCCAGTATGACAATTGCCATTGATATTTGGTCAACAATCAGCAGTGAACTAGTTCCTTGAAAGTTGGACTGATTTTATTGCCGACGGTAAGGGTCTCAAGATCTGATTCTGGTATCGCAGACAGTGAAGCGCGGGCTGCGTTGGGGACGTTTATTTTTCGTGTTGAGGTCAGCCACAATTCAGTTGCAAATCCAGATATTGCTCCATGAGGCTTCTCTAGTAGCGACGACGGTGTCATTTCTTTTTTATGTTTCTTCCGTTATTTAACATACTGAGGAGAGCTAACACTGCAGAGATTTCAGATCTTGGCGAGTATCGTCTTAGATCGCCTTTGTTTGGATGTGATGTTCTGTTAAGCCTCTACTTCTTGCAGGTGTCGCTTACTGCGATCGGAGCTCGCCCCAAAAGCATACGGTTGTGAGAAAAAGCTATAAAAATTCTGAAAAAATACAAATATTTTTACATTTTTATTTGTTAGATGTCGGACAAATATTTTTCTTACAATACCGGTGAGACACTGATGTCCGACACTCTAGGAGAGAAAATGAGGAAATTTACCTCGACATTTATCGCCGGTTTGGCAACTGTTGGCCTGTTGTTGACGCCATCACTTCCCGCACATGCTAGTGACAAAGCCCCAATTCAGATACCCCCCACTTCTGTTGTCACTGCTGTGGGAAAGAATGGTCAAGGACAACTCAGCTTCCTTAATCCTCCGGCAGAAGGAAAATACAAAGTCGGTGACGAGATTCAGGTTAAAATTCGTTTTGAGTCCAGTATTGAAGAAAATCAAGATGTGACCGTTTCTTCAGAAAAAGTCAGCCATGTCAGTGGCTGCGGATGGAAGAATTTGCCTGCTAAGAGTAAAGGTGGGCGCTACACATGCCAGCAAGGCGCTCAAAATTACACGGGCCAACCGATATACAAGGTCACTAGTGAAGATCAAGAACGAGGCAATGCTCAAGTCACTGTCACCTTCACAGCACAAGTTGAAGGTAAGCCTGTTGACAATTTAACAGTAACTAAAACAGTGCCCGTCTTCGGTAAGAATGAGACTCAGGGATTACAAGAATCTCACCCGGTAAGTCAACTTGCTGTTGCCGATGCTGCAGGATACAAGTGCCATCGCATCCCAGCATTAGCAAAGGTTAACGGGCGGCTTATCGCAGCGTGGGATGGGCGCCCCAATGGGTGTGGCGATGCCCCGAATCCAAACAGCATTATCATGAAGTACTCAGACAATGATGGTGAGACATGGAGCGATTTTCAGACTATTGCTCAAGGGCAAACAGGTAAAGAAAAATTTGGATACTCTGATCCGTCTTTCGTGGTAGATGAAGAAACAGGAACTATTTTTGCTTTCTTCGTGAAAAGTTTTGACCAGGGAATCGCCGGTTCTGTTTCTGGTTCCGATGCAAGTAACAGAAGCATTATCCACACTGTCTACGTGAAATCATCAGATCGTGGAAATACGTGGAGTGAGCCAAAACTTGTCACTGCAGAAATTTCAGCAGGACAGGATCAGTATGCTCGTTTTGCCGCGTCTGGCCAGGGGATTCAGCTCAAGTATGGCCCCCATAAAGGACGGTTAATCCAACAGTACACAGTTGTCAATGGAGGAAACTGGGGTAAAGGAAAGCACCAAGCGGCCTCTTTGTACTCTGATGACCATGGTAATACATGGAAAGTCGGTACCCCGATTGGCGGCGAGCCGGGTGCCCAGATGGATGAAAATAAGGTGGTAGAACTCTCTGATGGGCGTGTTCTTCTTAGCTCTCGCGTTTACGAGCAGGCTACTGGAGGGCGTCATTACGCTATTTCCAAGGACGGTGGCGTCACATATGAGCTGGATCCATCAAACGATCTCCGCCTAAAAGATCCACGCAATAATGCATCTATTCTGCGGGCATTCCCAGACGCAGAACAAGGATCCGCTTTGGCGAAAATTCTCTTCTCGTCTCACGCGAATAACACAACTCGTCGAGTCGACGGAGTTGTTAGCTACAGCCTAGATGATGGCAAGACCTGGAAAGATGGAGCATATTTCAAGAAAGGACAGATGCAGTACTCAACCATGACCCCTCTGGGCGCTGGTAAGTACGGTATTCTCTTCGAAGGTGAAAGCAGCACTATCAACTACAAGAAGGTCGATCTGAATTGGATAAGCCCTGAACTTGCTTCTTACGTAGAAACGGTAAAGCTCAAGGACGCTAACCGAGAACTGGAAGAATCAAATAAGCAATTAGAGGCGGAAAAGATCAGGCTGCAAGAGCAACTTGATAAAGCAAAGCAGGAAGCGGAAAAGGCTCGTGCAGATCAGAAGGCTGCAGAAGAGGCTAAGGCTAAAGCCGAAGCCAAGGTGAAGCAGCTCGAAGCTGAAAACGCTGAGCTAAAGAAACAGCTCAACGAAGCCAAGAAGACTCCAAAAGCTGATGTTCCGATGGTTCCATTGACTCCAGCCCAGCCAATCGAAAAGCCAGACCTACAGCCGAAGTCAGAAGTGACGAAGCCTGCTAAGGGTGAGTCCAAGGAAGCTCTCGCAAAGACCGGTTTTGAGGGCTTTGCCTTGGCTACATTGGCTAGTTCAATGATTCTTGGTGGCGCAGTTATTATCCGCCGTAAGAAGGCGTAATGCCAGGTAGTTGAAGAAGTTTCAGAGTCCGTATCGGAAAAATTTCCGATACGGACTCTGTTTTTTATTAGTCGAGACCGATGACAACGCAACCCAAGAAGAGCAGATCGATATCAAAGCGTTTTCACCGAAGAAACTCAGCAGAAACTCCTCTGATCTCAAACGCCATGGTAATAGTTACTCAAGCAAAAGAACATGCAATTACTCTGGACAATCAAGTGACTGCGTAGACGTATGTGATTGCGCCGTGGTTTTGGATACTGCACGACAACCTCACACTCCGCGTCGCCCGTGATCACGTTCCCTACGACCTGTGGTGCCAGCAAGGTTTTCTGCAGACTACGGAGGGTAACGTTGTCCACTATGGCGCGATTGAAGCGTTCATCGAACACCTCGGCACCCGGTTTGATATTCGCCAGATTGCGTTCGACCGGTGGGGCGCGGTCCACATGAGTCAAAACCTCGAAGCCTTAGGTTTCACCGTCGTTCCCTTCGGGCAGGGTTTTAAGGACATGAGCCCGCCGTCGAAAGAGCTGATGAAACTCGCCTTGGAGGGTAAGCTCGCACTCGAAGGCAGGCTCGCCCACGCAGGCCACCCAGTCCTGTCGTGGATGGTTGACAACATTCACGTGCGTACCGACCCTGCCGGCAACATCAAACCCGACAAACAAAAATCCACTGAGAAAATCGACGTCGTCGTCGCCACCATCATGGCACTCGACCGCGCGATCCGATGCGGCCAAGGCACCCCAAGCGGGTCGATTTATGATGAACGAGGACTGCTTTTATCTAGCACTACGGAACGCTCTATCGTATCGAGATTCATTTTAGTAAACTGATGATGTCTCTAAGAGGCAACGCGACCCAGATTCCCTGTCGCGCACCCGCCACAATGTTGCGGCATGACGAAAGGAACAGTTCATGATTACTAGAAATTATCGCAAAGCGTTTCTGCGGATATTGAAGCTGCTGTAAAGACTCAGCCTAATGTTTTTCTCGACACGAGTGATATTGATGAAGCAAAGATCACGATTCAAGATGGGGTTATCACAGCTCCATCAGCAACAGAAACAGAGTTCTCGTTAACTTTTCCGATTGAATCGTTGAACGATTTTCAAACTCCGAGCCTAAGTGAAGCAGGCGACTATTCAGTAGAAGTACACGATGAAGGAGACGGTGCTTTCAGATCTCTATTTCATATTCCTGATGCGAAATCTCCAAAAGAATACTCAATTTCGGTAGATTCAGATTTTCATTTAACTTATTTGGAAGATGGCGGAATTGCCGCATGGGGTCCAAATGAGAATCTTGTAGGACCTTTTACTGCGCCGTGGGCTGTTGATGCAAACGGATCAAAAGTTAACACTGACTATATAATTGATGGTAACCGCATAATTCAGCGTGTCCATACTGATGCTGCCACTGTTTATCCTGTAGTTGCTGGTCCTTTCTGGATTCCCGCTTTAGCTGTCGTGGCACACTTTACTCGTCACGCATTAACTCAAGCTGCCGCAAGGGGCGTAAGCCAAGCATTAATTAGACAAGTGGTGTCGAATGGTGTGAAGACTGCGGGCAAGAAAGGGACATCAGTATTCACTCAAGGTAAAGGGAAGAATAGAATTCGAGTTGTTGTAGCCAACAAAACTGGAAACATTATCACGGTTACAAAAGGGCGAGACTTATGCATATGACATATGACAGAGAAGCTGATGCTGCATATATGACGTTCGGTGACAAGATAGCACCAGAAGAAGCATCGCAGCAGGTAGCTTTTATTGATACTCCGAATGGGCAGACTCAAGTGACGATAGACGTTGATAGTGAAGGGTATCTTCTCGGTATCGAAATACTTGCAGCGTCAGCTGGTTTGCGTGCCGAAGTTTTGAACAAAGCACAGCATCTGTGACTCCTTTACCTTTATGCGTTTGCTGTGAGAAGCAAAATGCCTAGTCGGATGTTGCTACTTGTTTTCCGGCCAAGGAACAGTGATGGGTTTTCTGAATTGGTTGCGCGGGGATACTATCCGTATCTCTGACGATCACGGGCCGCAGCTACGTCGGATTTGAAGATGACGCCGGATTTCAGCATTACGTGATAGATGCCAGCGAACTGGGTGTTGTTCTAGGATTGTGTCGCTTCCCAGTCCCCAAGAGTTTGTCCAGTGGGTGTGGCCCATTCGGTTCGCCCGTTGGTGGAAGTCCCGAGAACTATGTTAGAAGCTGCAGATGGGGACGAGAAGGGGAGATCTCGAATTACTCGCGCATAGGCTCCTTCGATGGTTAGTGAACCATCATCGATGAGCTTTTGATGTGAAGCTGCGATTTTCTTGGCGGTGCGCAGCGTTGATTCCGTTCGACCTCGAAGGTTGACCTTTGCGGCTACCGTAGATCCTTCTAACAGGAAGTATTCGCCATCGACGACTTTAAGCAGTGCATCAATCTTTCGCTTTGGGCGACTAATACCAAACACAGGAGATTGAGCGGATGGGGGAGTGCTTTGTACAGCGGGCTGATCTGCTGAGCGTAAAATATCGACGCTCAAAAGTGGCAAGACGATTTTCACTTGTTCATAGAACGACTCGACGGCTGCTTCTTGAGCCTCGGATAATCTACGCCCTTGCGGATTATTCTTGTTTTCATCGAGTGAGCATCGTTGCGCGGCTCGAGCTGCGTTAATTAGGCGGGCTTCCATGTATCCCCAGTGCCCCTCATTGAATGAATGATGAAGACTCGAAATAATCACTACTCGATCCCACTGGGACTTTTTGGCCTGATGATTACGAAGACGCTCAGTGAAATTCTCGGTACGTCCGATATAGCACCATGTGGAATTGATGGAAACAGGATCATCACCTAAGAGCAAGTAAACGCCGTTGTTACTTGCTTCTTCTCGGGCGAGCAGCTGGTTTAATCGCGACCGTGGGGCGGCAATAATTTTCCCGGTCCAACCGGAGACCTCTGCGGTGATCAACCCTCCGGGAGTGCTGTCAGCCAAAAACAATTCAATGGATCGCCCCGCCACGCTGCTTCCTCCTGCCGATCTCTTGTCCCATTCATTGTATTGCACGCTGCATACAAGCAGCATCACAACGACAGTCACCAATGTATCTACGAAAGGAACACCATCATGGCAACGATTGGTTTAGATAAACTTTACTACGCGCGCGTACCGAAGCCCCGATACGGGCGAGGAAACCTACGCCAAACCCAAACTACTGGCTAAAACCATCAGCGCAGAGGTCTCCGCCGAAGTCGCTGAAGCGATCCTGTTTTGACCGCACTGTTGGAAGGCATGATCGAGTTTCTCCCGTAGGTAGCGAAAAGATGGCGGTCTTTGATTGTTGCGTTGGTGGGGGCGATCATCGAGGATCTCCCATGGATCGTCACCGGCATCGTGTCGTTTCTTGTGGATGAGATTTGGCAGATCATTCAAGCAAGGGTC
>NZ_JBQJCE010000010.1:0-80901 GCF_053585065.1 Arcanobacterium sp. (ex Cirak et al. 2026) | reverse complement strand
TTCTAATCATTTTTTTTTTTTTTTTTTTATTTATTTTTTTGGGGGGGGGGCGTGCCACCCCCCCCCCCCACAACACATTGAACGAAAGTCAGTTTGTTACCTTCACGATCAAACCGATGAGTGCGATCAAGATAAACCAAATAATAGAAATCCATACGGTATAGCGATCAAGGTTCTTCTCTGCGACACCTGAAGAACGTGCGGAAGTTGAAATACCGCCTCCAAACATGTCAGAAAGGCCGCCTCCCTTACCCTTGTGCAGAAGGACTGCGCCGATCAACAGAAAGCTTGAAATAATAAGAAGCACCGTCAAAACGGTCAGCAATACGTTCACGTGATTAATCTCCAGGATAGAGAACAGATTCTATAGCATTATAACGTAATTTGAGGCGGCGCAAAACTGCACCGCCTCAAATTACGTTATATTTGTTGTCACATCAGAAGTGAACAATTTTTGCAAACTCGTCAGCCTTGAGCGAGGCGCCACCAACGAGAGCACCATCAACATTCGGCTGTTCCATGATCTCAGCAACCGATGACGACTTCACAGAACCACCATACTGGATACGCAAAGCCTCGGCTGTTGCCTCATTGTAGAGCTCGCCAACCTTAGCGCGAATAGCGCCGCAGACTTCTTCGGCGTCAGCAGGTGTTGCCACCTTACCTGTACCGATGGCCCATACCGGCTCGTACGCAATGACGGATTTCGAAACTTCCTCAGCGGTGAGGCCGTTGAGCATTTCCTCGACCTGGCCGAGAACGAACTCAACGTGCGTGCCAGCTTCGCGAATATCAAGCTTCTCGCCGCAGCACATGATCGGGAGCATACCTGCATCCAGAACTTTTTTCGCCTTCTGGCCGATCAGTTCGTTGCTCTCACCGTGGTAGTCACGACGCTCCGAGTGACCGACGACTACGTAGGTGACTCCAAGCTTTGTCAGCATAGCAGTGGAAATTTCACCGGTGTAAGCGCCATTGTCATGGACAGAGACATCCTGTGCACCGTATTTGATCTCAAGTTCGTCTGCCTCAACCAATGTCTGAACAGTACGAAGATCCGTGAATGGAGCAATCACTACTGCTTCGACTTTGGAAAAATCGTGTCCAAGGTCTTTGAGTGACCATGCAAGCTTCTGAACAAGCGATGTTGCCTCGACATGATCGAGGTTCATCTTCCAGTTGCCAGCAATAATTGGGGTGCGAGTCATCAGGCCTCCAAAACTGCGATACCCGGAAGGGTCTTGCCCTCGAGGAACTCGAGAGACGCGCCGCCGCCGGTTGAAATGTGGTTGAATTTAGCCTCGTCAAAGCCGAGCGTACGGACTGCTGCAGCTGAATCGCCGCCGCCAACGATTGTGAAACCTTCTGCATCCTGCATTGCTTGAGCAACTGCACGAGTGCCCTTGGAGAATGCGTCAAACTCGAACACGCCCATCGGGCCGTTCCAGACAATGGTCTTCGACTCAGCGATTGCCTGAGCGTAGAGCTCACGCGTCTTCGGTCCGATATCGAGTCCCATCTCGCCAGTAGGCATGTCCTCAGAAGCGTGCTCTGATGCAGGTGAATCTGCTTTGAACTCAGGTGCAGTGACATTGTCGAGAGGAAGAAGAAGCTCAACGCCCTTTTCCTTCGCCTTTTCAAGGTAAGACTTCGCAGTCTCAACCTGATCCTCTTCGAGGAGTGAAGTGCCAACCTCGTGGCCAAGAGCCTTGAGGAAGGTGTACGCCATACCGCCGCCAATGAGCAGGCGATCAGCCTTCTCCAAGAGATTATCAATCACGCCCAGCTTATCGGACACCTTCGAGCCACCGAGCACTACTGTGTAGGGACGCTCTGGATTTGCCGTTGCCTTGGACAACGAGTCAATCTCCTTGAATACGAGCTCGCCAGCTGCCGACGGCAACTCCTTCGCAATGTCGTAAACCGAAGCTTGCTTGCGGTGGACAACACCGAACCCGTCGGAGACGAAGACGTCAGCAAGCATTGCGTATTCCTTGGCCAGGGATTCACGCTCTTCGTCAACCTTCGACGACTCACGCTTGTCGAAACGTACATTTTCGAGCAGAACGACTTCGCCGTCCTTGATCTCTTCAGACAGTCGCTTGGCGTCTTCGCCAACGGTGTCTTTTGCAAGAGTAACTTCTTGTCCGAGGAGTTCACCGAGTCGCTTTGCAACCGGAGCTAACGAGAACTCGGGCTTCACTTCGCCCTTCGGGCGACCAAGGTGAGCCGCAACAATCACCTTCGCACCGGCCTTCACTAAGCGCGTTAGAGTCGGCAGAGCCGCGCGAATACGGCCATCATCAGTGATGTTCTTGTCGGCATCGAGCGGGACATTGAAATCCGAACGCACGAACACCTTCTTGCCGGCGAGATTGCCGAGTGTATCGATGGTCTTCATCATTTTCAAACCTTCTTTCTGCGCAGGCAGCGCAGGAAATTTTTTGCCTATTTCGTGCACGTGCCCGCACACACCGGAGCATGTGCGGGCACGTGATTCATGAGAGATTAACTCAGAGACCCTTGCCCATGAGGACAGAGAGGTCAACGAGACGGCAAGAGTAGCCCCACTCGTTGTCGTACCATGAAACGACCTTGGCAAGATCGCCAATGACGCGGGTCAGACCCGAATCGAAGATGGACGAGTGCGAATCGGTCACGATGTCAGCCGACACGATCGGATCCTCGGTGTAGGCAAGAATGCCCTTGAGCTCACCCTCAGCAGCTTCCTTCATTGCCGCGTTGATAGCCTCAACCGAGACTTCCTTCTCAGCCTGGAAGGTGAGGTCAACGACCGAACCGGTTGGGGTCGGAACGCGGAACGCAAAGCCGTCAAACTTACCCTTGAGCTCCGGAAGAACCAACGACACGGCCTGAGCAGCACCGGTCTTTGTCGGGATGATGGACAGAGCAGCGCCACGTGCACGGCGAAGATCCGAGTGCGGGCCGTCCTGCAGATTCTGGTCAGCAGTGTATGCGTGAACGGTGGTCATGAGACCCTTCACGATACCGAACTTGTCCTGGAGAACCTTTGCCACAGGAGCGAGGCAGTTGGTGGTGCAGGAAGCGTTCGATACGATGTTGTGCTTAGCAGCATCGTACTCACCCTCGTTAACGCCGAGAACAACGTTGAGATCAACGTTCTTGCCCGGTGCAGAGATGATGACCTTCTTGGCGCCGCCGTCGATGTGCGCCTGAGCCTTCACACCGTCACGGAAACGACCGGTAGACTCGATGACGATGTCTGCGCCGACCTCGCCCCACGGAATCTTTGCCGGATCCGGCTCTTCGAACGAACGAATTTCCTTGCCATCAACGACGATGGCCTCGTCCGTGTAGGAGACCTCGTGACCGAAGCGGCCGAGGATCGAATCGTACTTGAGCAGGTGAGCGAGGGTCTTGTTGTCAGTAAGGTCATTCACTGCCACGATCTCAACATCGGCACCCATCTCGTAGACGGCGCGAATGAAGTTGCGGCCAATGCGGCCGAAGCCGTTAATTCCAACGCGAGTTGTCACTCTATTTCCTCCTTATGTGCAGAGCACACGGTTTAACTCATACGAGCGTAGAGCTCGTATCTCGGAAGCTGGCGCGGTCTCCCGCGTCTCAGGTTTCCAATGCCCCTCTATTCTATCGCTTGGTTAGGCACCAAGCACGGCCAAAAGTCCGTAGTGGCGATGTTTCTCAGTCAGCTGAGCGAGAGTGCGTTTGCCTTTCCGCTTCTGATACAGCATCGAGAGTACTGGGGATGCCGAGTTCCTCGGCAAGCTTATCCGCCATCGTATTCAAACGGCGTAAACGTCCCGCCACCGCATCCTTCGTAGCAGGCGGAGTCAGCCGCTCCCCCAGAACGTTTAGGGAGTCGTGAGGATACTTGATTCGGAATTCTCCAGCTTGACGCAAATTTGCAGGCACAGCATCTCCGAGAATCTCGAATGCACGTTGCACTCGGATCACCGCAACAACCGCCGCATCAGCGCTACGACGCATATTCGCATCGTCAAAATTTGCTAGTCGGTTTGAATGCCCGCGCTCTTCACGTTCTGAGCGCAATTCGTCCCAGGTAGCAAGTGACCGAAGTGCGCCCATCCTGATAAGCATTTGCGAGATCTGTTCGCCTTCACGAATATCGACACGCTGAGCGCCACGGGATTCACGTGAGCGATAGGTAATCCCCAACCGGCGAGCAAGACCACCCAGCCCATAGCTCGCTTCGAGCGAAGGACATGTGACTTCTAAAGAACCGTTTCGCCCAGGTTCAACGAGTGTACCGCGCGCCAGAAAAGCTCCGCGCCAGGCAGCTGCAGCATCAGCTTTTGAGCCAGCCACAATCTGCGTTGGCAAGCCGCGAACGGGTCGTCCATGTGTATCAAGCAGCCCGAGCAGGCGCGCAATTTTTTCGCCATCACGCGTAATCCGCAGAAGGTAGTGGTTCTGTCCGCGTGTTTTTGACTTCACTGGCAAGAGATCTGGTTCAAAATGAAGAACCCGCGAAATCAAGTGAGCCAAATGGCGAGTAGCTCCGGGATGATAGAGCTCTGCCTCTAAAGTGACAATTCCGCCGTTGATCTCGAGCCCACCCGCAAACCGAAACATCATCGCGATCTCCGCGATCGCGCTGGAAGCAGACTGAGGGAAAACGCCAGACAGTTCATCCTGTACAAGAACAGTTAAAGCTGGCATATAAACACAACCTTTCGTAGGAAGACAGTAGGCGCGCCCTGGCATCGGGACATCATGGTATCGCAAAACCGGCAGGAGAAAACATGAAGTGAGGTCACATAGTTTCGAAAGCTTCGCGAAATGCTGCTGCGAGAGTGAGTGGGTCATGGCGAGCGACATCACGCTTCACAGGCCACTCCAATACTCGTGCACCACACAACCGTACCGCTTCGTGTAGCTCTTCTCGATCTCCGACGACGGATGGATCGACGAGGACAACGTCAAGATCGATCTGGGGCGCATGCTCGTGAAACGAGCGTACCAAATCAGCTGAACTCATCGCGCGAGTTTCGAGATCTGGAACAAGATTTACGACGAGCATACGTCGCGCTGGTGTTCGTGAGACAGCGCGACGTAGATCAGGAACCAGCAGATGCGGAATAACTGAGGTGTACCACGAGCCGGGGCCAAACACTACCCAATCAGCTTCGTCGATCGCACGCAATGCCTCTGGCCGAGCCGGTGGATTAGCCGGATGAAGAGTAACTTTCGAAATCGACTCCCCAAGTTTCGCAATCACGGATTGTCCATAGACGTTCTCGACGACGCCGTTGCGTTCCACTTGTGCTGTCAGTTGTAACGGAACAGCACTCATGGGCAATACGCGTCCATGCGTCGACAACAGCTGCCCAACAAGGTCGAGCCCTCGAACAGAATCGCCCATTTCTTGCCAAATCGCAGCGATCAGTAGATTCCCCAGCGAATGGCCGTTCATCTCACCTGATGTCGTAAAGCGATGTTGAAGAACATCACGCCAAGTCAAGCCCCAAGAAGAATCGTCGCACAAGGCTGACAACGCCATGCGCAGATCTCCCGGCGGGAGAATATCCATTTCCTGGCGTAAGCGTCCGGAAGAACCACCGTCGTCGGCCACCGTCACAATTGCAGTAATGTTTCGTGTCAGGATACGCAACGCAGAGAGCGTGGCGTATAAGCCGTGACCGCCGCCGAAAGCGACCACTCGACATCCAGCATTTCCAATATTCCGCATCATTCGCGTCCGAGATCGCGGTGTAAAGTCTTGACAGTGACACCGCGTTCACGCATCTGCCGCGAGATTTCCTCGGTGATCGCCACGGAACGGTGTTTACCGCCAGTACATCCGATCGCAATCGTTACATAGGGTTTGAGCTCGCGGACATACCCCTCAAGGATCGGAGCCATCATATTGACATAGCGGTTGACAAAATCACGCGCGCCATCAACCGACAAGACAAAATCGGACACGGGTGCATCTTTGCCTGTCAGGTGTCTCAACTCTGACACCCAGTAGGGATTCGGGAGGAAACGCACATCGACCACGTGGTCAGCATCGAGCGGAATTCCGTACTTGAAACCGAAGCTCATCACCGTCAAATGGACTGCTGAATCTGACGAAGACGCTACATTGTTGCGGATTTTGCGAGCGAGATCATGCACGGACAGAGTCGAGGTATCGATGTAAACATCAGCGCGGTCACGTAGCTGGGCAAGCAATTGGCGCTCTTTGGCAATGCCGTCCATCAAACGCCCATCCCCCTGCAACGGATGTGGGCGTCGAACCTGCTCATAACGGCGCACAAGAATAGCATCGGAGGCATCAAGAAACATGATGCGGTAGGCAATATTCGCCTCCGACAGAGAATCAAGAACACGCGAAAGTTCTTGGAAATATTCACGTGAGCGAACATCGACAACGGCAGCTAGCCGTTGCACTCCTCCACCTGAGGTGACCAACCCCGCCATCGCTGCCAATAAACGCGGGGGCAGATTATCCACCACATACCAGCCAAGATCTTCCAGTGCTGCCGATGCCCGTGACCGTCCAGCACCGGACATGCCGGTGATGATGACAATTTCAGGGATCTCAGCATCAGGTAGTTGAGCTGCCTGATCCAGAGCCATGATTTCGTTCAGCGGAATTGCGGAAGTATCGTTGATGTCGCCCATAGGTCAATCTTGTCAGTCTCGTGTCCAGTTCGCTAGTCCTCGGCCGGATGCAAATGCTCGAATATCGTGTGAGCCAACCGTGGCCCGACTCCGTTGACCTCCTGTAGCGCAGCGAGATCAGCCTCCTTGATTTTTTCGAGAGAACCAAAATACTTCAACAACGCGGTTTGTTTGGCAGTTCCAAGCCCAGGAATGGCATCGAGTGCAGAGCGAGTCATTGCTTTGGAACGCCGCTTGCGATGGAAAGTAATCGCAAAGCGATGCGACTCGTCGCGCAGATATTGCAGAAGGTGAAGTGCTGGAGATGTGCGAGGCAGAATCAAAGGAAACTCTTCTGACGGAATCCATACTTCTTCGAGTCGTTTCGCTAGCCCGATCACTTGTACATCAGCACCGATTTCATCAACTACACGCTGTGCAGCATTCACCTGCGCAAGTCCACCGTCGACGACGATCAGATCCGGTTTGTAGGCAAACTTTCGCACAGGCGGAGTATCGGAATCGATCGGACCAGACATTGGTTCGTCATCGGAGGCATCATTGGCTGCCCGCCCCTGGACAAGACGTGTGAGACGCCGGCGCAATACTTCATCCATAGCCGCCGTATCATCGGGTACTCCCTGACCATCTGGACCGCGCACGATGAAATGACGGTAGTCAGATTTCTTCGGCAATCCGTCCTCAAACACCACCATCGATCCCACCTGGTTGGTTCCTTGAATATGAGAAATGTCGTAGCACTCAATACGCAACGGAGCGCGCTCAAAGCCAAGCCCCATCCTGAGTTCTTCTAGTGCTTTGGATCGTTCAGTAAGATCGCCAGCGCGGTGTAGCTTGTGACGTTGGAGAGCTTGGACAGCGTTCGTGTGAACGGTCTGGGCAAGTTGTGCCTTCCTGCCGCGTTGAACCACTCGCAGTCGAACTGGGCCACCACGCAACTGGACGAGCCATGGTTCAAGAGCCTCAACGTCGTCGGGCAGAACCGGAACCCAGATCTCGCGCGGTACGGAATCGGCAGAAGTATGGGGGACATCGTCGACGCTTTTGGCACTCGAACGGTTTCGTCCAATGTGAGAGGGCACATACTGCCCATATACTTGCAAAATCATCTGTGACACGAGCCCCGGAGCATCGAGATCAGCCACAGTTTCGGTCACCCAACCGCGCTGCCCACGAATGCGTCCGCCGCGCACAAAGAAAACTTGTACCGAAGCTTCAAGCTCATCGAACTCCAAGCCAAATACATCGGCGTCGGTGTCCATATCAAGAACGACTGCATTTTTTTCAACGAGGGTGGTCAATGCAGCGATGTCATCGCGCAGACGCGCAGCGCGTTCAAACTCGTGAGCTTTGGCAGCCTCGAGCATTTGGTCTTTCTTCTCATTAATCAGATCTTCGCCGGTGCTATCCATGAATGACACCAGTGACTGGGCGATTTGACGATGCTCACTTTCGCTCACTCGTCCCACACAAGGTGCCGCGCAACGATCGATATAGCCGTTCAGACACGGGCGTCCGCTGCGACGTGCGTTGTTGAAGACACCTTGAGTACACGAGCGCATCGGAAAGACACGAAGCAGTTGATCAAGTGACTCACGCACAGCCCACACTTTTGTGTATGGGCCGTAATACTTGTTGCCACGTCGATGAGAATTGCGCGTCACCATCACACGTGGGAACTCATCCCGAAGCGTGACGGCGAGATATGGGTACGATTTATCGTCGCGGTACATGACGTTAAACCGTGGAGAAAACTCTTTAATCCACGAATATTCAAGCGACAGCGCTTCGATTTCGTTGCTCACAACGACCCATTCAACGCGTGCAGCGGTGAAGACCATCTGGCGTGTTCGAGGGTGGAGCAGCACCGGATCTTGGAAGTAGTTCACCAGACGTTGGCGCAGGGATTTTGCCTTTCCAACGTAAATAATGCGTTCTTCTTCGTCTCGGAACCGATATACTCCCGGCTCCCGTGGAATATCGGAGGTCTTGGGGCGATAATCCGCCGGATTCATCCGCGCGTCGCCCTCCCCCCAGTTTCCAATGTGCCAGCGTACTCAAGAAGCGGTCGCAGGTAACGTCCGGTGTATGAACCTTCGGTGCGCGCCACATCCTCTGGAGTGCCTTCAGCGATCACTTCGCCGCCGCCGATTCCTCCCTCCGGGCCGAGGTCAATCACCCAATCTGCACTCTTGATAACATCGAGATTGTGCTCGATCACGATGACTGTGTTTCCCTTATCAGTCAGACCTTGAAGAACACTCAACAGCTTTCGCACATCTTCAAAATGGAGGCCTGTCGTGGGCTCATCGAGGACGTAAACGGTTTTACCGGTCGATCGTTTGTGCAGCTCCGAAGCAAGTTTGACACGCTGCGCCTCGCCGCCTGAGAGTGTGGTCGCAGGTTGGCCGAGCCGGACATAACCCAAACCAACGTCCTCCAAGAGGGCAAGGTACTTTGTAATCGATGTCACGGCACCAAAGAACTCACGCGCTTCAGAGATCGTCATATCGAGCACCTGTGCAACGTTCTTCCCTTTGTAGTGCACTTGAAGTGTTTCTCTGTTGTAGCGGCTGCCATGGCAGACCTCACACGGGACATAGACATCGGGAAGGAAGTTCATCTCAATTTTGATCGTGCCATCACCCGAGCACGCTTCGCAACGACCACCCTTGACATTGAAGGAGAAACGCCCCGGCCCATAGCCACGTACTTTTGCTTCTGGCGTAGCTGCGAACAATGTACGGATTTTGTCCCACATCCCGGTGTACGTTGCAGGATTCGATCGTGGTGTTCGCCCGATCGGACTCTGATCAACGTGAACCACTTTATCGAGCTGATCAAGTCCAGTGACCTTCGAATGACGCCCAGGAAGCAGGCGAGCTCCGTTCAGCTCGTTAGCAAGAACCTGATAGAGAACCGAATTCACTAGCGAGGACTTTCCCGAACCGGAAACGCCTGTCACTGCAGTAAAGACGCCGATGGGAAATTTCACGGAGACATCCTTGAGGTTATTTTCACGCGCTCCGACGATACCAATGGCTTTCGTTTTCCTCACCTTGCGACGGTTTGTGGGTACCGTAATCTGCCGCTCACCACTGAGGTAGGCACCCGTCACAGAACGTTTTTGATCGACGATGTCAGCAGGCGGACCAGAGTAAACAATCTCGCCTCCATGTTCACCTGCACCTGGGCCAATATCGACCAGCCAATCTGATTGGCGAATCGTATCTTCATCGTGTTCGACCACGATGAGTGTATTTCCAAGATCACGCAACCGTTTCAGAGCACTTAAGAGTCGATCGTTGTCGCGCTGATGCAACCCAATGGATGGTTCGTCTAACACGTAGAGAACACCGACCAATCCAGAACCGATCTGTGTTGCTAAGCGGATACGCTGCGCCTCGCCTCCAGAGAGAGTTCCAGCTGAGCGAGACATCGTCAGATAGTCGAGTCCGACAGTGACGAGGAAAGTCAATCGCTCCAGAATTTCTTTCATCACTTGAGCAGCAATCTTCGACTCGCGAGCACCAAGCGTGAGGTTGCTGAGGTACTCAAGCGCCTGCCCGATCGGCAGATCGGTGAGCTCAGAAATATTCAGTTCGCCGATTCTCACTGCCAAAACTTCTGGTCGCAGACGTGCACCATGGCATACAGCGCACGGAACTTCGCGCATAAATCCGGCGTAACGTTCCTTTGACCACATCGATTCCGTTTCGTCATGTTTGCGCGCGACGAAAGTCAGGACACCTTCAAAACCTGTGGAATAGACCTTCTCGCGTCCCCACCGGTTCTTGTATTTGACTTTAACCTTGTAGTCCTTACCTGTCAGGATTGCGTCCTGAGCGTCCGCATCGAGATTCTTCCACGGCGTTTTGAGAGAGAAACCTAGTTCGTCGGCCAAACCTTGTAACTGGCGCATGTGATAGTCACGAGCCTGGGCAGACGCCGTCACCGACCACGGAAGGATCGCGCCATCAGCAATAGAAAGTGATTCATCGGGCACCACGAGATGGCGATCCACCTGCGTGGTGTAGCCGATACCGTCGCAAGCAGGGCACGCGCCGTACGGCGCGTTGAAGGAGAATGTCCGTGGCTCGATTTCGTCGATCTCAAGTTCATGTCCGTTGGGACATGCACGATTCTGGGAAAACTTACGTTCACGCGCTGGCGAGTTTTCCGGTTCGTCAACGAACTCGACAATCACGATTCCCTTTGCCAAGCGGAGGGCAGTTTCCACAGAGTCGAAAATACGCGAGCTCAATCCGTCACGTAGTGCCAGACGATCCACAACAACGTCGATATCGTGCTTTTTTGTCTTCGCTAGTGCCGGTACCTCCCCTAGTCTGTAAACCTCGCCATCAACACGGACACGTCCGAGCCCTTCTTTGACGAGTTCATCAAGGAGATCAGTGTGCTCCCCTTTGCGTCCACGGACGACGGGGGCAAGGATCTGGAATTTTGTACGCTCGGGATAGGCCACGAGCGTGTCAGCGATTTGTTCGACGCTTTGGGCTTGAATGAGCTCTCCACACACTGGACAGTATTGTGTGCCCGCTCGAGCATAAAGAAGACGAAGATAGTCATACACTTCAGTCATCGTGCCGACGGTAGAACGAGGGTTGCGGTTGGTCGATTTCTGATCGATCGACACTGCGGGAGAAAGTCCTTCGATGAAATCCACATGTGGCTTGTCCATCTGACCGAGGAACTGTCGAGCGTAAGACGATAACGACTCAACATACCGACGTTGTCCTTCGGCAAAGATCGTATCGAAAGCGAGAGAAGATTTTCCTGAGCCAGAAAGACCAGTAAAAACGACCATTTTGTCGCGTGGAATATCAACAGTGACGTTCTTCAGATTGTGCTGGCGAGCGCCTTGAACATGAATCGTATTTTGCACTGTTTCACCTTATCCGCGAAAAGACATAAGTGAAAGGCTGCAGGCCGAGTCAGCACTCGGCCTGCAGCGAACATTTGTTCTATTGACGGTTATTGTCCAGCTTGTAGTGCGGAGCCTCACGTGGTTCGATGCCGTCAATCTCGTCGGCATCTTTATTCAGGACAACGCCTTGAGCCTCAAGCTTACGCGCACCGATGATCGAGGCAATTACTGTGATCAAAATAGTGAGGATAATGAATCCCACTGAGAAAGCGATCCCCGGCTCGGGTAAGTAGCCAGCCAAATCGTAGCCATGAGCAGCATGAACGATGAGCTTATATCCGATATAGCCCAAGATGACCGCTAAGCCATAGTGTAGGTAGATCAGCCGTTCGAGCAGTCCATCGACAAGGAAGAACAGTTGCCGCAGACCCAGCAGAGCGAAAGCATTCGCAGCGAACACGATAAACGGTTCGTTCGTCAGACCATAAATTGCTGGAATCGAATCAAGCGCAAAGAGAAGATCGATCGTTCCAATGGAGACGATGCACAGCAAAAGCGGCGTGATCCACGTTTTGCCGTTACGACGCGTGACAAGCTTGGCTCCGACAAAGCCCTCGGTGACGTTAAAACGCTTAGACATCAGACGAGACATCAACGGAGGAGTGAATTCCTCATCTTGAGCTTTGCCAGCTATTCGCTCTCGGCCTTCCTCAATGCCGTCCTTGATTTGATTGAGTGCGGTCCATAGCATCCAGGCGCCAAAGAAGAAGAATGCCCACACGAAGCGCTCGATGATCGCTGCGCCGAGGAGGATGAAAACGAAACGTAGCACTAAAGCGATGACGATACCGTACATCAAGACT
Organism: Arcanobacterium sp. (ex Cirak et al. 2026); assembly: GCF_053585065.1. Classification (NCBI taxonomy): domain Bacteria; kingdom Bacillati; phylum Actinomycetota; class Actinomycetes; order Actinomycetales; family Actinomycetaceae; genus Arcanobacterium; species Arcanobacterium sp. (ex Cirak et al. 2026). The sequence goes on along the minus strand of NZ_JBQJCE010000010.1, from coordinate 68,502 downwards.
TTTTGTTGATAAAGGCGAGGCACCCGGAATGCCGCGATGATAATGATGAAGACGAAGATATTGTCCAGCGAAAGCGAATATTCTGTCAGGTAGCCCGCGAAGAACTCAGCCCCAAATTGTCCGCCGTGCCGCACAATCGTCATCACGCCGAAAAGCATTGCGAGAGAGATGTAAAGAGCAGTCCAACGCGCAGCCTCGCCAACAGTTGGCTCGTGCGCCTTTCGCACATGTCCGAGCAAATCAAAAAGAATAAGTGCGATGACAACAATCCCGAGGACAATCCATTCCCACATATCGACATGCATACTACCGGAGGTAGCGGGCTTTCCGCCCACCTGAAGAAGCGTCATCAAAGACATAAAGATCCTTTGGTACGAGTGGTGACAATACCGCAGTCTCTTCCCGCCAGTAGTCCTGGCTTCCACACCGGATCGAGAAACGATCGTGATGACGACATGGAATTGGTGGGAATACTCCCCATGGCCTTAAGCAATTCTAACGCCGATACCGTCTGCCGACGACGTTCCAGCAAAATCTCACATCGTTGCCTCACGTAGACGCGGCACGCATTGCACGCAACTCTTTCTTCAGATCCTCAATCTCATCACGTAATCGAGCCGCGAGCTCGAACTGAAGTTGTTCAGCGGCAACATGCATTTGCACAGTGAGTTCCTCAACGAGAGCTGCAATTTCTGCTCCATCGCCTTTCTTCGGGGTCGGCTTTTTCTCCTTGCGATATCCTCCCTCCAAAAGCTCAGTAGTGTCGATATCTTCACGCATCAGCATGTCTGTGACGTCAGAAATCTTTTTACGCAATGGCTGGGGGTTGATCTTGTGTTCAGTGTTGTATGCTATCTGCTTTGCACGACGACGGTTCGTCTCGTCGATTGCCTCACGCATGTTCGGTGTGATCGAGTCAGCATACATGTGAACCTGCCCCGATACGTTTCGCGCGGCACGGCCAATCGTCTGGATCAGCGACGTCGTGGATCGCAAGAAACCTTGTTTATCAGCATCAAGAATCGCCACGAGTGATACTTCAGGCAAATCTAATCCTTCACGCAACAAGTTGATGCCGACGAGGACATCGAATTTTCCTAAACGAAGCTCACGAAGCAATTCGACGCGACGGAGCGTGTCGACATCAGAGTGGAGGTATTCCACTTTCACGCCACGTTCAGCAAGATAATCAGTAAGATCTTCAGCCATTTTCTTCGTCAAGGTTGTAACCAAGACGCGCTCATCGCGTTCGACTCTGCGTCTCACCTCTTCAAGAAGGTCATCAATCTGCCCTTTAGTCGGCTTGACAATCACCTCAGGATCGACCAGACCGGTAGGACGAATTATCTGCTCTACATAGCCGTCAGACTTTTCCATTTCATATTTGCCCGGAGTCGCTGAGAGATAAACAGTTTGTCCAATGCGTTCAAGGAATTCTTCCCATTTCAGTGGACGATTATCCATGGCACTGGGCAGGCGGAACCCGTGTTCGACCAACGTTCGTTTACGCGACATATCTCCTTCATACATCGCCCCAATCTGGGGTGCAGTGACATGAGATTCATCAATCACAAGGACGAAATCCTGCGGGAAATAGTCAAGAAGAGTGTTGGGAGGTGTGCCGGGGCCACGTCCGTCAATATGGCGCGAGTAGTTTTCGATTCCCGAACACGTACCGATGTTACGCATCATTTCAAGATCGTAGGTTGTTCGCATCTCTAGGCGCTGTGCCTCGAGCAACTTATTCTGATCACGCAATTGGGTCAATCGTTGCGCAAGTTCAGCCTCGATCGATTCAATCGCGCGTGCCATCCGCTCCGGGCCTGCGACGTAATGAGTAGCAGGGAAAATATGAGCTTGTGGGGTCTGCCGAATCACATTGCCCGTGAGGGGGTGAAGCTCACTGATAGAATCAATTTCATCACCGAAAAATTCGATACGTATCGCGAGTTCCTCGTACACAGGAATGATCTCCACCGTATCCCCTCGTACCCGGAAAGTACCGCGTGTAAAGGCCATATCATTACGCGTGTACTGCATAGTGACAAAACGCTTGAGAAGCTCATCGCGGTCAAGTTCCTGTCCGACTTCAAGACGAACCATTCGGTCGACATACTCTTGCGGTGTTCCAAGACCATAGATACAAGACACGGAGCCGACGACGACGGTATCCCGGCGAGTCAGAAGCGAGTTCGTTGCAGAGTGACGAAGTCGCTCCACCTCCTCGTTAATCGATGAATCTTTCTCAATAAAGGTGTCGGTTTGGGGAACGTATGCCTCAGGCTGGTAGTAGTCGTAGTACGAGACGAAATATTCGACAGCGTTATTGGGCATCAATTCACGAAATTCTGCAGCCATCTGAGCTGCGAGAGTTTTGTTTGGTTCGAGAATCAATGTTGGCCGTTGAATCTTCTCAATGAGCCACGCAGTGGTCGCGGATTTTCCTGTTCCGGTAGCGCCAAGAAGCACAATATCCGCCTCACCAGCGTTGATACGATCAGCAAGTTCTGCAATCGCCTGCGGCTGATCCCCCGACGGCGTATATGGCGAGATCACGTGAAATGGATTTTCTTGACGAATCAGATCAGTAACTGGACGCATAGATTCAAGAATACCCGCTATCAACTCCTCCCCCAATGGCTCCTTGCTCAGGGCGTATTACACGTGCAGATCATGTGCCAAAGATCATCCACTTGGGTCTGCAGATCAGCAATATTCCCGTCATTATGTATGACCACGTCGGCAATATTTTCTCGCTCGAGGTCAGTCATTTGGTGGGCAATACGAGCCTGAGCGTCACTCCGTGTCATCAACCTGTGTTCGATCAGTCGGGAAACGCGAATCTCTTCAGGAACAGACACTGTCACGACAAGATCAACGCCCTGTGATGGGCCGGTCCTAGGAATATAGAGCGGCACATCGCGGACGATCACAGCCGACGGCGATATCGCACGGATCTGCGCTTCGCGTCTAGCCGCAAGTTGATCAATAACCGGATGGATGATCGCATTGAGTTCGGCCAGAGCATGGGAATCTGAAAAAACAATCCTGCCCAAGGCAGCGCGGTCTAACTCACCAGTGTTCTGAAGAATTTTGTTTCCCCATCGGTGAACAAGCGATGCTAAGCTGTCAGATCCGGGTGCCACTGCTTCGCGCGCCAATTCGTCGTAATCGATGACGATGGCACCGCGTTCTGCAAGCATCGCCGAAACTGTCGATTTTCCTGAACCGATTCCACCGGTGACAACGACAATCATGTTTCACCTTCCCGCCTACAATATCCTGGTCGATGCTACTCAAGATCATGAGTATCCCAGATAAAGAAAGCGTGTGGGCGGAGGAAACCTCCGCCCACACGCTAGTTATTCACCAGTTCAGTTACCGGTCAGCTTCTCGCGAAGAGCTGCAAGTGCTTCATCAGAAGCAAGCGTGCCTTCGGCTTCGGAGCCTGACGAGTAGGAAGCTGGAACCTCTTCAGCAGCAGCAGGAGCCGGTGCTGAGGCAGCGGCAGCAGCGTCGGCTTCAAGAGCCTTGGTGACCTGCTCCTTGTGAGCCTGCCAACGAGCTTCAGCCTTTGCGTACTCAGCTTCCCAGTTAGCCTGGTTCTCTTCAAAGCCCTCAAGCCATTCGTTGGTGGCAGGATCAAAGCCTTCTGGGTACTTGTAGTTACCGTTCTCATCGTATTCAGCGGTCATGCCGTACAGCGATGGATCGAAGTCTTCCGATGTCGGATCCACGCCCTCGTTCGCCTGCTTGAGCGAGAGAGAAATGCGGCGACGATCCAGATCGATATCGATAACCTTGACGAAAACTTCATCACCAACCTTGGCAACCTGCTCTGGGAGGTCGATATGACGCTGAGCAAGCTCCGAGATATGGACGAGTCCCTCAATGCCGTCCTCAACGCGGACAAATGCGCCAAATGGAACAAGCTTCGTGACCTTGCCCGGCACGATCTGACCGATCTGGTGCGTACGAGCAAATGTCTGCCATGGATCTTCCTGAGTTGCCTTGAGCGAGAGCGAGACACGCTCACGATCGAAGTCCACATCGAGAACCTCAACGGTCACATGCTGACCAACTTCGACAACTTCTGACGGGTGATCAATATGCTTCCAGGACAGCTCTGAAACATGAACAAGACCGTCTACACCGCCAAGATCAACGAACGCACCGAAGTTGACGATCGAGGAAATAACGCCCTCGCGGACTTGTCCCTTCTGGAGGGTCCCCAGGAAGTGCGAACGCACTTCGGACTGGGTCTGCTCGAGGTAGGAGCGACGAGAAAGAACGACATTGTTGCGGTTCTTATCGAGCTCGATAATCTTTGCCTCAAGCTCGCGTCCGATATACGGTGCGAGATCGCGCACGCGGCGCATCTCGACGAGGGAAGCTGGGAGGAAGCCACGAAGGCCGATGTCGAGGATGAGGCCGCCCTTGACAACCTCGATGACAGTACCGGTAACGACGCCGTCTGCTTCCTTAACTTCTTCGATCTTCGCCCAAGCACGCTCGTACTGTGCACGCTTCTTCGACAGGAGAAGGCGACCTTCCTTGTCTTCCTTCTGCGTGACGAGTGCTTCGATCTGGTCACCAACTTCGACAACGTCATCCGGGGTGACGTCGTGCTTGATGGACAGTTCCTTGGAGGGGATGACACCCTCAGTCTTGTAGCCGATGTCGAGGAGAACTTCGTCTCGGTCGACCTTGACTACGGTACCTTCGACGATATCCCCGTCGTTGAAGTACTTGATGGTCTTATCAACCGCTGCAATGAGGGCTGCCTCATCGCCGATATCGTTGATTGCGACTTCGGGGGTCGTCGTAGAGTTGTTAGCAGTCATAGAGTTGGTGACTCCGCTTACGTAAATAGTATTGAATAATGGACATGGCATGGGGTTCCCATACCAATCAGCTAGTCTACGGGCGATCGTGTTTGGTTTCAACCTCCCTCACCCGTGTTTTTCCATAGTTTACGCCACAGAAAAAGTCTCCATGAAGCTTCATGGCGCATCGATCTTCGAAGATTAATCCCCTACACGAAAATTTCAGTGAGCTGCCGAGCGCCAATCGGAGCCGATGCCGATTCCCACAGATAGCGGGACAGATAATTGAAAGGCAGTCCCCATACTTTCACGAACGATCTGTTCGACGAGTGTGGCTTCGCCCGGGGCGATCTCAAGGACAAGTTCATCGTGCACTTGTAGGAGGATACGTGAGTGCGCACCCGATTGCTCAAGTGCCTCATGCGTATTGAGCATGGCTACTTTCATCAGATCTGCAGCCGATCCTTGAATTGGCGCATTTAACGCCATGCGTTCAGCGGCTTCACGCACCTGACGGCTCGAAGACGTGAGCTCAGGAAGATAACGGCGCCGACCCATGATGGTTTCTGTGTATCCCACCTGACGGGCTTCGGTAACCAAGGAATCCAGATAGGATTTTACTTTTCCAAACCGAGAGAAATATTGTTCCATGAGGTCTTGCGCTTCAGGAACTGAAATACGCAACTGTGCCGAAAGCCCATATGCACTCAGGCCGTAGACGAGCCCGTAACTCATTGCTTTAATCTTTGAACGCTGAGCGGGAGAAACTTTGGCTTGCGGTACATGAAAGACGCGCGAAGCAACAAACGAGTGGAGGTCTGCCCCCTCATTAAAAGCTTCGATTAGCGCTTCGTCTCCCGACAGATGCGCCATCAACCGCATCTCAATCTGGGAATAATCTGCGGTCATCAATGCTTCGTATCCTTTGCCAGGGACGAACACCGAACGAATTTGCAGCCCCTCTTCAGTACGCGCATGAATATTTTGCAGGTTCGGATCAGTTGATGAAAGCCGTCCGGTTGCAGCGACGGTCTGCTGATAGGTGGTGTGAATTCTGCCATCAGTGTGAACCGCATTCAGAAGTCCTTCAACCGACTGGCGTAGTTTGATCGCATCTCGATGTTCCAAAAGTGCCGTGAGGAAGCGTTGTCCAGCAACTGCGTCATCATCTTCACGTTGTGCAATCTTTGCTAGCAGCCCTTCCAAAGCCTCGGCATTGGTGGTGTACCCAGACTTCGTTTTCTTTGTCTTGGGAAGGCCGAGACGTTCGAACAACACAGCCTGGAGCTGTTTTGGACTCGAGAGATTTACAGAATCGTCTGCGATTGCATCCCACGCCGCACGTGCCGCATTCCCGACACGAGCATCAAATTGTGCGTGCAGATCTTCTAGCGCGCCATGATTCACAGCAACTCCGCGTGTCTCCATCACTGTCAACACATGCGAAACGAGCATCTCAAGTTCCCTCAGGGTCTGCGAACCCTCTTGCTTATCGAGCTCAGCTCCCAGCGCATCTGCGAGGTTCAATACTGCAACAGCGCGCGATGCGAGTGTCGGTACTGCATCGTCGAGCGCGAACAAGGCATCATCGTCGGCACTCAGTTCAACTCCGAGATAACGCATGACGAGTTCATCGAGATCATATTTGCGCTGGTCAGGATGAAGGAGGTAGGCATCGATTTCGGTGTCGACGCCCCAACCCGCAATGGTCATTCCTTGACCAAGAAACGCATGTGAGATTCCCTTTGTGTTGTGCCCAATCTTCGTTGCCTCGGGATCGGCTAACCACGTCGCAAGTGCACCCTCCGACTCAGGTGTCATCTGGGCAACTGAACCGACGAATGTTGCACCATCTGAGGCACAGATAGCGAACTCATCAACTCTGCCGCGCGCCGGTGTCTGGATGCCATTGATGAAGAGAGCATGTGGGGCAGGGTGTTCATTCACAAAGCGAGCAAAATCTACATCAGAAATAACCTTTGCTTCACGAATGTTGGCATCAATCGAGATTGGCGATAAGCCCTCACGAATGGGCCACTCTGACAGAACACGCGTGCGTAACTGAGTGAAATCAAGGACATCGAAAAGTTCATGGATCTTTTCCGGGTCGGCGCCTTTGACAGTAAGCTGATCGAGTTCGGGAACGATATCGAGATCCCGGACAAGAGCATTGAGCTGACGATTCAGCGTGACTTGATCAAGGTGTGCGCGCAGCTTCTCCCCTACCTTCCCTTTGATATCGTCAGCGTGGGCGATAATTTCTTCAAGGCTTCCGTAGGTTGTGATCCATTTTTGTGCTGTCTTCTTGCCGACTCCGGGAACTCCAGGAAGATTATCCGCTCCTTCGCCAACAAGTGCGGCCATATCCGGATACTGTTCCGGGCGCACTCCCGTGCGCTCTTCGACGACGTCGGGGGTCATTTCTAATATGACAGACCGCGGCATTGGATAGAGCACCGTCACTGAATCATTAACGAGCTGATAGGAGTCTTTGTCTCCTGAGGCAACATAGACTTTCATTTTCGCTTTTTCACCGCGTGTTGCGAGGGTAGCAACGATGTCGTCTGCTTCAAAATCTTCCTTCGTCAACCACGAGACTCCAAGAGCTGAGAGAACTTCTTGAATCAGTTCAATTTGTCCTTTGAACTCTTGAGGGGTCGCGGCACGTCCCCCTTTATATTCGGCGTACTGCCGGGTACGGAAAGTACCGCCAGGAAGATCGAATGCGACTGCGATATGCGACGGAGAATACTTCTTCGTCAGTGACAGCAAAGTCGAGATGAAGCCGTGAACCGCGTTGGTGTATTTGCCCTGAGCAGTACGGAATGACTCCGCTGGAAGCGCAAAAAACGAGCGGAAGGCGAGCGAATGTCCATCAAGAAGCAGAAGAGTATTCACTCTCCCAGACTAACCGCTAACAGGGTATGGATGTTGAGCAAAACGGTATTGTGGGGATATGTTCACTGAATTAGGGAAAAAACTCGGTTTTCACATCGTTCATCAGTCCCCACAGAAGGTTGAGATGACGATGCCGGTAAAGGGGAATCGTCAAATCGTCGGATTGCTACACGGAGGGGCAACAGCTGCTCTCATTGAAGAAGCCGGATCGCGTTTGGCTCTTGAGCTCGCACAGCCAGGCATGGTTCCCGCCGGAACTGAGCTTTCTCTCTCTCATGTCGCAACTGCTCAAGGAGACGAAGTTCATGCGACAGCAGAATTACTTCACTTGGGAAAGAAAAACTGTGTGGTTCAGGTGCGCGTTTGCGATGGTTCCACGACTTTGGCAATTGGTCGTATCACCTGCGTGTACATCACAAAATAAAGTGGTGGTGAGTCATTTTCTCACCACCACTCACACTTATTTGCCAACTTGATCAAGAACGGCGTCGGCGACTTCTCTCATTGTCAAACGGCGATCCATCGATGTCTTCTGGATCCAGCGGAACGCTTCCGGCTCAGTCAACCCCATCTTTTCTTGGAGTAGGCTCTTCGCACGGTCAACGCGCTTGCGAGTTTCAAACTGATCGGCAAGTGAAGCGACTTCATTTTCCAAAGAGACAATCTCTAGATGACGTGAAATCGCAATCTCAACTGCTGGAAGAAGATCTTGCGGCGTAAATGGCTTAACTACGTATGCCATAGCCCCGGCATCACGAGCACGATTCACAAGCTCTTTTTGAGAGAATGCAGTCAACATGACAACCGCGCACTGATGGTCTGCAAGAATTTTTTCAGCTGCGCTAATACCGTCCATGCCATTCATCTTGACATCCATGACGATCAAATGAGGCTGAAGCTCATTAGCAAGGTCAACTGCTTCTTCACCACTCGAAGCTTCTGCGATGACATCGTAACCAGCGTCTTTCAGCGTCTCAACAATATCAAGGCGAATAAGCGTCTCATCCTCAACAACCATGGTGGTGATGGTCGACGGGTCGTTGTTGTCCGGGATGACTTCAACTTCCAAGTCGCGAGATTGATCCATCTTCTCCGACAGTGACATAACGACACCTCCTTTGGTTCGCTCATCGTAAATGTAGCAAACATAAGTTCACTACATGCCTCGTTTTGACGACGATAGTGCTCCCGGCGGGACTCGAACCCGCACGCTTTGTGGGCGCTGCATTTTGAGTGCAGTGTGTCTACCAATTCCACCACAGGAGCATTGCATTCCAGTGAGCCGAAGCCCACCGGAACACTATAACCGAAATTATCGGTGAATGAGAAGTTCTCCGACCTTGTGAACTCGAATTGAGTTCGTTGAGCCTGACTTCCCCGGAGGCATACCGGAGACGATCACAACTTGATCACCGTCCACTGCCATGTTGTTTTCACGCAAGGCCTCATCAACCTGCTCAACCATGTCATCAGTATGCGCAACATTAGGAACCATAAAGGTTTGAACGCCCCAGGTGAGCGCGAGTTGCTGTCTAATTTCTTCCGACGGGGTGAAGACCAGCAACGGGATGCGGCCGCGCAAACGAGACATACGCCGTGCCGTCTGACCCGACGCAGTGAACACTGCGAGATATTTCACACCGAGTGCTTCACCAACTTCGAGAGCTGCACGAGTGATCACGCCATTGCGTGTACGGTGGAGATTTCCTACCTTCGGGATACGCTCAAGTCCGTGTTCTTCGGTGTATTCGATGATGGAGGCCATCGTACGGACACATTCGATCGGGTACTTGCCAACAGACACCTCACCCGAGAGCATGACCGCATCAGCACCATCGAGAATGGCATTTGCACAGTCGGAGGTTTCTGCACGGGTCGGGGTCGGAGCGTTAATCATCGACTCAAGAACCTGTGTTGCCACGATGACTGGCTTGGAGTGACGACGAGCGAGAGACACTGCTCGCTTCTGAACGATCGGAACCTGCTCAAGCGGAAGCTCCACGCCAAGGTCGCCACGAGCAACCATGATACCGTCGAATGCGCGGACGATACCTTCAAGAGCGTCCACAGCCTGTGGCTTCTCGATCTTCGCAATCACTGGCACCTTGCGGCCGACGCGATCCATCACTTCGTGAACATCGTCGACATCCTTTGCAGAACGGACGAAGGACAGTGCAACCAAGTCGCAACCATATCCAAGACCCCATTCGAGGTCTTCCTTGTCCTTCTCTGACAGAGCAGGAACTGAGACGGCAACGCCGGGAAGGTTCACGCCCTTATTGTTCGAAACTGGGCCACCAACAACGACTTCAGTCTTGACACGAGGGCCGTTAACCTCCAGTACCTTGACTTTGACCTTGCCGTCATCAATCAGGATGAGATCGCCTGGATTACAATCACCCGGGAGCCCCTTGAAGGTGGTCGAGACGAGGTCTTTGTCACCAGGAACGTCCTCGGTTGTGATGGTGAAAATATCACCGTTCTCAAGAAGCACTGGCCCTTCGGCGAAACGCCCGAGGCGAATCTTTGGCCCCTGGAGATCACACAAAATAGCAACTGGAACACCAAGTTCCTGCGCTGCTTCGCGCACCCAGTCAATTCGCTCCTCGTGCTCCTCATGCGAGCCATGTGAAGCGTTGATTCGTGCGACATTCATGCCCGCTTTAACGAGCTCAACGATTTTCTCTTTCGACCCGACAGCCGGGCCGAGTGTACAAACAATTTTAGCTCTACGCATGGCTCCTACTTTACCCGATTTGTTTTACGCTATCCGAGTCCTCGGTCCCACTTGTCGAATCGATCATGGATCCGCAGTGGTCATGGGAACTGCGCATAGGAGCTTTGTCAGGATCGAGAACAATATCGTCCAACTCGGGGTGGCTTCGAAGATAACGAGTGAGAACTGCAAAAGCGATGCACGCCAGAGTGAAAACAATAATTGACGTCCAGACATTCAGGCGAAGACCGAAGACAAAATGCGCTTGGTCAATACGCAGAGTCTCAATCCAGACCCGCCCTAATGTATACAAAATAACGTAAAGGACAAAGACCTGTCCGCCACGCAAGCGGTAGCGTTTCTGCGCGTAGAGAAGAACGAAAAAAACACCCACGCACCATAACGACTCATAGAGGAATGTCGGATGGAACAATGTTCCCTCACTGAAGCCCTCCGGCAGATACGCGGCATCAACCTCAAGTCCCCACGGCAACGTCGTCGGGCGGCCAAAAAGTTCTTGGTTGAAGTAATTTCCCCAACGGCCAATAGCTTGAGCAAGAACGAGACCGGGTGCAACGGCGTCTGCAAATGGCGCCAACCGCAAGTTGCGTCGGTGAAGCGCAACGTAGGCTGCAATGCCACCTGCTAAAACAGCACCCCAAATTCCCAGTCCTCCTTCCCAAATTCGCAGGGCTTTCCACGGATCGCCACCCTCACCAAAATACGCATCAGGGCTGGTAATAAGGTGATAAACTCGCGCACCTAAGATACCGAAGATCACCATCCACACCGTGATGTCGATCGTCACCTCATCGTCGCCGCCTTTACGAACGTAACGACGGTTCGATAACCAGTATGCAACGATAATTCCTGTCAAAATTGCCAATGCATATGCGTGAATGAGCAACGGGCCAAGATGCCATACACGAACCGAAGGCGAGGGAATTGACTCGATAATCGTCATAACTTTTCCTTTATATCTTGGCAAACACCCGGTTTAGGCGTTTACCACTCCTAAAATATCAAAAACGACGAACGCAGCTTCTTTGCCTTGTGCAAGGCGCGCAGGAATTTCCAGAGCCACACGAGACCCAACTCGCTGGTCAAGAAGCCCGTCGTGGAGTCCCGGATACACTTGCGACATCGTCACTTTTACTGGAGCGTTGTGATTCCATGTGTCATCGAGAATTTTCCCATTCGGATCAAACATCCGGTAGTTCCCGATCACCTGATCAGAGGCTCTCACTTGAATCCCACTACCTGAACGCAAGATCCGCACATCGAGCTCATTCCCTGTGGCAGACTTTCCACGCACAACTGGGCGACCAAGCGAATCTTCACCATAAGTAAAACCTTGTGGGCTGACGGTGGCTGTTTCCTTTTCCCCCGTCGCGATTGTTGGCAAAATATCGATCACAACGACTTCAGTGCGAACGGAACGAGTAAAAGTTGCAAGTACGCGTGATCCTTCTTTCACTCCGATAACCGCCTGATACAGATCCCCGAGATTCTCTTGCGTCGCACTGAGCGCCTGCAACTTTCCAGAATTATTGGCCGCGCTCAGCGCGCCCGTCGCAAGATCAAATGATGTTGCGGAAAAAAGAACCTGAGTTCCTGGAGTAATTGTGCGTCCCTGACCAGCAAATTCTGTCCTGACAAAATCATTTTTGAGTTTGTTTCCGGTTGAAATTACTGTCACTGGGGATCCTAACTCACCTGTGACAGTAATTTTGGTCGGTGAGGATGCGCTCCATGGGAAGAGAGCTCCTAATCCAATTCCGATCAACAGTGCAATCAAAAAACGCTCAATACGCAGTCTCACATCATCTCCTCGATTAACGCATCAACGCGCGCGTCAACATACGCAAAGGGATCTTTCAAAGAAACCGTTTGTCCAGCGTCGGCTAGTCTGAGGGTTGCCCAGTCGGCGGTAAAGTCGCGACGCTGCCGTTGCGCTTCCTCAATGAAACGTCCCCGCAGCGCTGCACGCGTGGTCTGTGGCGGACGAGTTGTCGCTTCGACGACGTCAGACCGTTTGAGGAGCGTGCGAACCTGACCAGTATCTTCAAATTTCGTCAGTAGTCCTGCGTCGGTGATGTCATGCCACGCGAGCGCCAATCGAGCCATACGGACATCACCAAGATCCGTATGTAGACGCTCGCAGTATCTATCCAGAAGAGCCTTCTTTGCAACCCAATCAAGTTCTCCTGCGAGAGAGTCGATCGTCCCCGAACGCAATGCATCTAATGCACGTGTCCATAAGTCAAGTCCGTAGGAACGAAGAGGGTCAAGATCCGTCAACCAACCTTCACGTTCGTAATGAGTCATGACGAAATCGTGAATTTGGGTTTGGATGTCGAGCGCACTCATTGCCGGTCCACCAGAAACCTCAATGGGGGTTTTACCCGTGATATCGCGCGAAATCGTGCGAAGCGCATGTGGAGCATGAGAGAGAACAAGCGGAGGAAGCCGCACTCCTGATTCAACTACGTTAATTAACGCTTCTGTCGCGGTTATTTTCAGTACCAGGGTCGTTTCGAGCATGTTGGTGTCGCCCACGATGACATGCATACGTCGGTACTGATCGACATCCGCATGTGGTTCATCACGCGTATTGATCATTGGTCGTGAACGAGTCGATGCATTCGATATCGCATCCCACACCTGATCAGCGCGTTGCGAAAGTTCGTATGTCACGCCCTGCTGGTGTCGTCTAATATGACCGGCACCCACGAGGATCTGGCGCGTTGTGAAGAATGGAATGAGCCATGCAATCCGTTCTGTGAAATCCGCACGCCGACGTACAAGATAGTTCTCATGACAACCATAAGAGTTTCCTTGAGAATCAAGGTTGTTCTTGATCAAGTGGATACGCGAGGAAATACCAGCGGATTTCAGTTTCTCATTTGCTGTGCGCGCAAGATCGCGCAGTATCACATCACCTGCGCGCTCGTTGAGTAAAAGATCGCGTATCGATGCACACTCAGCAGTGGCATATTCGGGATGAGCGCCAATATCAAGGTATAGGCGGGCGCCATTTGTCAAAAAAGCGTTGGTCGAACCGTTGGCTTCTACCACAGGCTGGAATAAAAGTTCAGCAGCCTGTTCAGCTTCTACTCGAGCAGCTGTGGTGTCAGTAGCAGCAGCTGTGATCCCATATTCGGTTTCGATACCGAAAATTCGGTGATTCACTGTCCGCCCTTCTGCACAAAACCGCTGACGAATTCTGCCGCATTGTCTTCAAGGATCGAGTCGATATCATCGAGAAGAGCATCGACGTTAGTGATGTCAATCTGAGCCAGAGGCGTAGCGAGCTCCTCTTCAGATGTAGTGTGGGGACGAATAAATTCTTGAGACATTATTTTCCTTTACTGAATGACGATGTATGACTAGTTCGTAATATGTGTAAGAAAATCAGCAACTGATTCAGACGCTTCCAGAATATCGCCAAGCAACGTCTGCGTTCCCAGAGCGGGGTTAGCCAGCGGGATCCGAACGAGATCGGGTCCACCGGCGTCGATAATCATGGCTGACCAGCTCGCACCGATCACCTTCGGCCCGAAACGAGAAATCAGAGAACCCCTGGTATACGCACGTGTCGTTCGGGGCGCATTTGTCGTTGCCCACGCCACTTCCGACGGCGAAAACAGACGGCGAACCTGTCCGGCTGCATCGAGCTTGTTCACGATCGAACGCTGGGGGCGAAGATCGTGCCACTGTAAATCAAGCGCACGCAATCGATCGTTATCCCAGCTCAGGCCTCCTCGCTCACGCATGTGCTCCATCAACTTCAGTTTGCCGACCCATTCAATGCAATCCGCAGCAGCGAATTTGTCACGGCGTAGCGTATCGATAGCCCACTGCCATAAATCGAGGATTTCACGCGTGTCAGTATTCGGCTCACCATGCTCGTCGACCGCCTCGCGCACAGCTTCAAGGTACGTTTCTTGAATATCGAGAGCGGTCATCTCCCCTTCATTGAGATCAATGCGTTCCGTGAGGGAAAGATCATGGGACACGTTCCAGGTGGCAATTACTGGATCGTGCAGAACAAGAGATTCCAGCGCCAGAGGAACGGCATCCCGTTCAAGCATCCATAGCACAAGTGAAGTCGTGCCCATCTTCAACAGCCCAGAGACATCAAACATATTAGCATCGCCGCCAATCACATGAAGTCTACGCAGTTTCGTAGGGTCTGCATGTGGTTCGTCGCGAGTATTAATAATTGGGCGGCGGAACGTGGTCTCAATCCCCACCGGGGTTTCAATATAGTCAGCACGCTGAGAAATTTGGAAACCGGCCCGTTGAGATTGTTGACCGATCCCCACTCGTCCTGCACCACATAGGATCGGACGGGTCACCATAAATGCCGTAAGGTATCGCACGATATCGGAGAATTCGACATCACGAGCAACCGCGTAGTTTTCGTGGTGACCGTATGTGGCGCCTTTTCCGTCAACATTATTTTTGTAGAGAGCAAGGGCACGTCCTTGCTTCAGACACAACTCAATGCCTTGACTAGCAATGTGTTCCCCTGCCCGATCCCACAACACTGCTTCACGCGGAGTGGAGACTTCTGGCGAGGAATACTCTGGATGGGCATGATCCACGTAGAGACGCGCTCCGTTTGTGAGAACGGTATTCGCGGCGCGTGGTGCGGCGAGTTGCGCCGACGTCGGGCGAGGAACAGAGGTCAGGTGCGGACCTGACGGCGCCGGTGTGTGCGGGTCATCGGTGAGTAACGACGGATCAACTGAGTTTCGGTCGTACCGAAATCCTCGCGCATCGTTGAGAGGGTCTTCACCCGTGTAATCCCACATGGGCGAAGCTGATGCAGATGCGGAATCCCCAGCAGCTGCATACGTTTGAACAAACTGAGTTGACAGCTCCACCGGATCAGATCCTGGCGATCCAATAGCGAGGATGCCAAATTCGGTTTCTGTCCCCATGATTCGTTTCACACTCACAGCAGGCCTTCCTTTAGTGTCGATGGGAAGTCAGAAACAGCTGCTCGAACCTGGTGTTGCTGAACGTTACCACCAATATCGAGGCGTTTAACATAGGTAATACGGCGGGACGTTGAATATCCGTTGATACGTGCCCATTCGTGGGGACTTTGAACAGATCCCACATTCTCATCCTCGCGAGCAACTTCACGCGTTGCCTCGATCAGATGGCGCGTACGGATACCTCGCTGTCCATAGGCAAGGAGATCTTTAATAGCACTCTTCTTAGCACGATCGACAATTTCAGCAAGCATCGCTCCGGAAACGAAATCGCTAATGTAAAGAGTGTCTTTATCACCATTGTCATACGTCACTTCGACGAAAGCGTTCTGCGGCGTACGAGCAAAGAGCGCATTTACCGTGCTTTCGATCATGTGATCTACCGCTGCTTGAGGTGACCCAGCGTTTTCTACTTCGCTCGGATGAAGAGGGAGCTGCGCTGTAAGGTACTTTTCTAAAATTTCCCGAGCCCCCTCACGATCTGGCCGCTCGATGCGGATTTTCACATCGAGTCTTCCTGCACGCAGAATTGCCGGATCGATCATATCTTCTCTATTTGACGCACCGATAACAATGACGTTGTCTAATTTTTCAACACCATCAATTTCAGCAAGTAGCTGTGGAACCACCGTCGTCTCTACGTCGGAAGAAACCCCAGAACCGCGGGTACGGAACAACGCTTCCATCTCATCGAAAAAGATCACCACGGGAACTCCACCGGCTGCACGGTCGCGCGCACGAGAAAAAATCTCGCGGATCTGGCGTTCAGTCTCTCCAACAAATTTGTCCAGAAGCTGTGGCCCTTTAATGTTGATGAAGTACGAACGTCCCTCACTTGACGTCGAGAGTTTCTGAGACAAAGACGTTGCAACGGCCTTTGCGATAAGGGTCTTTCCACATCCTGGAGGGCCGTAGAGAAGCACGCCTTTGGGTGGTTTCAAACCGTGTTCACGATAAAGTGCAGGCTGCTCGAACGGCAATTCGACCGTATCTTGGATCGTCTCGATCTGGGGCCCCAGCCCACCAATATCCGAGTACGATACGTCAGGGATCTCCTCGAGTAACAAATGTTCGACATCGGGCCGCTCAACGTATTCAAGAACAAACCCATTCTTTACGTCCACAAGGACAAGATCGCCACTGCGAAACTCGTCCGAATCAGCATGATGCGCCAGCTTGAGCAATCGTTTTGACGAGTCTGCTAACCGAACAAGTGCTCGATCATTATCGACGAGCTCAATTGTCGCCAGTTCACCCGAACGTTCGAAACGCTCAACACCAATCACGACGTTGCCACTGTTAAGCAGGACTTCTTGTCCTTCCGCAATCTCCGTCGGATCGACGTCGGCGGCGAGGCTGACACGCATTTTTCGCCCAGCAGATGTCACTGCCAATGTCCGATCGTTGCCGACTTCGATTACCGTAGCGTATGTGGACGGAGGCTCAGTGAGTGCCTGAAGCTGTTCCCCCAATTGTGCAATTGTCTTTCTGGCATCTTTGAGTGCCGCCGTTAAACGGTCATTTTTGCGTTGGACGTCCAGAAACCGATCCATCATCGTCGTCTCATTCATCATGTACTTCTTTCCGCGCGATTCGGCGCGCGCGAATATGATCGAGATTTGCGAGAGTTTTTGCTTGTCCTTCAGCCGCGATTTTCTCATCCATCGCTGCCTGTGCCGGCCCCACCTGCGCTGTTCCGCTGGCCTCAATATCTGCTCGACGTGCGATATCCCGGCGTACCTTGCGCAACTTCTTCTCAGAAATTGTGCGCTGTTCAAAATCGTCCTCGCTCCACTGCAGAGATTCGTTATGCGCACCGGGAGCAGGACGCAGCTTCTTCTCCAGAGGCATCGATCCAGGAGCAAGGCGACGAGCAACAATTAAGAATCCGGTATGCGCCACCATACGATGATCTGGGCGTACAGCAAGTCCGTTCAAATGCCAGGTTCGTTGAAGAGTTTCGCATGCTTCCGGTTCAGTAAAACAACGGCTCTGCCGCAAGGTCTCGACAAAACGAGACATCTGCGTCGTTGTTGCCACGTAAGCCAAGATAACGCCGCCGGGGCGCAAAGCGTGTGCTGCAGAATCAACGTTCTCCCATGGTGCAAGCATGTCAAGGAGGACAGCGTCAACACCCGTCACCGATTCCAGGTGATCTGAAACGGATCCGATGAGAACATCCCACGAAGGTAACTCTGGCCCGTACCATGATTCAACATTCGCAATTGCAATCTCGGCAAACTCTTCTCGACGTTCGACGGAAGTCAAATGCCCTTGTGATCCGATTGCCGCAAGAAGCGAAAGCGAGAGCGCACCCGAGCCCACACCAGCTTCAACAACGTGTGCTCCAGGAAAAATATCAGCCATCGAAATGATTTGCGCGGAGTCTTTCGGATAGATCACAGCAGCACCGCGCGGCATTGATAAAACATAATCGCTCACCAGCGGACGCAATGCCATGAGCTGGTGGCCTTGAGCATCGAAAACCGTTCCTTCATCTTTGCCGATCAGATCGTCGTGGTGAAAAGAACCACGCTGTGACTGGAAATAGCCACCGGTCATCAAGGTGACAGTGTATTTCTTTCCTTTGACATCAGTGAGCTGAACGCGCTCACCAGCGCGAAAGGGGCCTCGACGACGGGCAGGACCAAGAGGATGAGGGTAATTATTCACGGTCATAGTCTAATGGGAACGGTGGCTGTGCGGGATTGAGCGTGTTCAGAGCCACTGTGGGTTCTCACTCAGGTTGGTCAACAAAACGTAGTAGCGTGGAAGTATGAGACATGCTGCCCTCTCGCCGTCGCGAGCATCCGATTTTAAAACTTGTCCCCTCAAATTCCGTTTTCGAGTCATCGACAAGTTACCTGAACCTCCGTCGACGGCAGCGTTGCGTGGAACGATTGTTCATTCAGTTCTCGAACATCTTTTTGATTTTCCGCCAGTGTCTCGAAATGACTCCACGGCACAGAGCCTTCTCTACCCCATGTGGGAGCAGCATATTGAGAAGTCTCCTCAGGACGCCCAATTGTTTGCGACTGAGAGTGAGTGCACGCAGTGGCTCGAATCGGCACGCCCACTCATTACACAGTATTTTTCACTCGAAAACCCCAGTTATCTCGAGCCAGACGGACGCGAACAATTCATCAATGCCACACTTCCTTCAGGATTAGCCATCCGAGGGATCATCGATCGGCTTGATCGTTCTCCTACCGGACAACTTCGGGTAATCGACTACAAGACAGGCAAATCCCCTTCTCCTCGGTACCAAGACAGTGCACTTTTCCAAATGAGGTTCTATGCCACGGCACTGTTCTATTCGCAAAATATCCTGCCTACCCGCACTCAACTCCTCTATCTCAAAGATGGGCGGACGCTGACGTACGATCCGGTGCCAGCCGACGTCGACTCAACGACGGCCGAAATCGAATCGATCTGGTCAGGAATCCGCGGGGCTATCGAGACAGGCTTCGAGCCTCGAACAGGGCCGCTGTGTAACTGGTGTCACTTCAAGGAAATCTGTCCAGCATACGGAGGTGCGGCACCTGAGATGAGCACAGAGGGAGTCACGCAGCTCCTGACTGCCCAGCAACCCATTCCTGAAAAAGAGAACTGACACGATCACGATCAAGCTCGGCGAGCGAACGAACTCTGACCATTCCCGGAAGTTGTGGAATGTCTACCCCAAAAGGAATGCCCACAGTGAGCGCCCCGGAGGAATGGGCTGAGGTTACTCCAGGTATGGAATCTTCGAAGGCCATACATTCTCGCGGCTCAACACCGAGCATCTCTGAAGCCATGAGATAAGGCTCAGGGTCAGGCTTGCCGTGAGTGATCATATCCCCAGTCACGACAGCGTCGAACGTCCCATCAGGAAGATCATCGAGTGTGAGCTGAGCGAACTTCCGATATGACGAAGTGACGAGCGCGATCGGAACTCCCCATTCGTGAGCAGCTGCGAGAAAATCTTTCGCTCCCTCACGCCATTCGAGCCCTTCACGAGAGCCGATTTCGACCACAGCATCGAGGATCATATGGCCGAATTCCTCTGGTGTCTGGGTGAATCCAAACCTATCAACAAAATATTTTCCAGCGTTTGTCAAGGACATGCCGACAACGTCGTATTGATCGCCTTCAACCCAGGCAATCCCAAAATGCGAGAGCACTTCGACTTCCGCACGAAACCATAGTTTCTCGGAATCAGTCAGCGTGCCATCCATATCAAATAAAAATGCTTGAGGAAACATAAGAACTCAGATCTCATTAATAGTGCCAGCTGCAAGAAGGACAACGACGAGGCAGGCAAGGAGAAGTCGGTAGGCAACGAAACCTGCGTAAGACTTCATCTGGATAAGCCTCAAGAACCAGACAATCACCGCATAGCCGACGACGAAGGCGACCACGGTGGCAACGAGAGTCGGCATCGCCCCAACGTTAACCGGACTCGTCCCATTATCAGAAAACAAACGATAAAATCCTGATCCTAGAACGGCAGGAACGGCGAGTAAAAACGAAATTTTCGCTGCCGCCTCGCGCGTATATCCCAAGATGAGTCCTACGGTAATCGTTCCGCCAGAGCGCGACACTCCAGGAATTAACGCCATCGATTGTGCAAAACCCAAAATAATGCCATCGCGAAGACTCATGTGATCCAAGGCAATTGCACGCCGTCCGAGCTTATCTGCAAGTCCAAGGAAGACTGCAAAGAGCGCAAGCATAAGTGCAGTGATGTACAAATTGCGGAACGTTGTGTCAATCCACTTTTCAAGTAAGAGTCCGAGAACCACAATAGGCAATGTGCCGATAATGACGATCCATCCCATTCTCACATCTGGATCTGACATGGAAAGGCGATCTTTCGAATCCCTGAAAGGAAGCGATCGGAACCACTTCGAAATAATTCGTATGATGTCTTTCCAAAAATACAGCACAACCGCAGCCTCAGTCCCGATTTGCGTAACTGCAGTGAAAGTGACTCCCGGATCACCACCAAGAGACGGGAAAAGTTCACCGACGATCCGAAGATGCGCAGACGATGAAATTGGGAGAAACTCGGTTAGCCCTTGGACGATACCGAGAACAATCGCTTCAAAAATACCCATGCGGTTACAGTACCCCCGCCGTCGAGCGAGAATCGACTAGGCTTATGTGGTGTGAAGAACAAACGCATTGGCCGTAGCGGCCTAGAAATCGGAGAACTCGGACTTGGCACCCTCACGTGGGGGCGCGACACCGAGAGTGCGGATGCCCAAGCACAAATTCGTTCATTGCTGGAGGCCGGCGGCAACGCTGTCGACCTCTCCCCTGCATATTGTGACGGCGCGGGACTCGATGTCATGGGTGACATTCTCTCCTCCGGGGCGCCACGTGATGAACTTGCTCTGATTGTGCATGCGGGTATTACTCCGGAGGGAGTCAATACTGGCCGCCGTGCACTGATCCAATCAGTACACCAGTCACTCAAGCGTATGGGAACGACTTACGCTGACGTCGTGATGATCGCTGCTCCTGATCCACTCACACCGATTGACGAAACGATGCAAGCAGCCGCCGATCTTGTCCGCTGGGGTGACGCACACTATATCGGGCTCGCAAACTTTCCAACGTGGCTTGCTGCCACTGTTGCACAATATGTGGCCGACCATGATCTCTTTGATCTCATCGCACTCGGCGCGCGCTACTCGATACTTCATCGAGAAGCTGAGGCGAGTGCATTCCTAGCTCACGCCGGAATGTCGATGTTTGCGTATGCACCGCTTGCAGGTGGCGTACTCACCGGGAAATACCGCCACACTATTCCTCCAACATCGAGGGCAGCTACGGGACACTTGGCGTGGTCTGTTGAACACCACTTGAGTGATTCTCAACGGTCATTGACTGAAGCTGTAGCACGCGCTGCTGATGGCCTCGCGCGTACTCCGGCAGATGTTTCGCTGGCGTGGAGCTTGGAGCGCGACGAAGTTGGTGCAGTATTTATTGGAGCGCGCACCGCATCTCAGTTCGACCAAGCCCTCGCCCTGGATCTATCGCCCCTGCCTGGCCCCGTGGTTGATGCACTCAACGAGGTATCTCGCTAGAACGACTCTTCGATGTCGAAGTCATCATCGAAATCGGCGTCGTCCTCGTCGAAGTCATCATCAAGGTCCTCGTCGAAGTCATCATCGAAATCGGTATCGTCCTCATCGAATGTGTCGAAAGGCCCCTCAACACCGAACTGACGAAAGAGCATATCGTCATAGATCGTGTACGCGTCTGACAGCATATTCATCGCGTTAAGGATCGTTGGTTCATCAGGATCGGACGACGAGAGGACAGCCTCGTGAAACTCTTCGAGCGAATCGAGGAGTTGATCAAACGCAGTCTGAGGATCAATAGCCATATCTCGAGCCTACCCTTCCTGAGCCGCGGCGCCAAAACACTGTCCAAAATTTGCAACAAAATGATGCAAAACTTTTGTTCCCCATTCGAGTGAATCCACAGGGATCCTTTCATCCACACCGTGGAACATCGCTGGAAAATCGAAATCTTCAGGGACGCGCGTCGGAGCGAATCCATAGCCGCGAATGCCCAGCTTCGACAACGTCTTGTTATCGCTTCCCGCAGACAGCATGTAGGGAAGAACAACTGCGTCAGGCTCTTGTGATCGAACGGCGTTCACCATTGCGCCAACGAGAGGAGTATCGAAGGGTGCCTCAATTCCGTCATCGTCGTGGAGGTATTCCGCTTCAACGTGTCCAAGTAGCTCTCGAATGCGAGCCTTGACCTCATTTTCCGTTCCCGGGATTGCACGAACGTCCAATCCGCCTGTTGCCAGAGATGGAATTACGTTGACGAGGTATCCTGCGTCCATTTGGGTTGGATTTGCTCCAGTGCGCAACGTTGCACTGACAAACGTTCGTGCCGACCCTAGCTGCTCAACGAGACGCTCAAGTGCACCGACGTCGTCGGGTGAAAACGGTAGACCGGATAGCTCCGCGACACCTTCAAGTAACGTGCGTACAGTAGGCGTGAGGATGAGCGGCCACTGTTCACTCCCTATGCGTGCAAGTGCGCTCGCGAGGGCAGTGACTGCGTTGTTGTCATTTACCTGCGATCCGTGACCTGCACGCCCGCGCGCTGTGAGACGGTACCAGCTCAGAGATTTTTCGGCAGTTTGAAGGAGGTACACCGGGTGCCCGGCAACGTAGGTATTGTAACCTCCGACTTCGGAGATCGCATCAGTGGCACCGGCGAAAACTTCGGGGTGATTTTTGGTGAGCCAAATTGAGCCTTTTCCTCCGCCGCGTTCTTCGTCGGCGAAGAAGCAGAAGATGAGATCCCGTGCGGGAACATAATGGGTTCTCGCGATATCGCGCAAAACGGCGACCATCATGGCCACCATATTCTTCATGTCGACAGCCCCACGTCCCCAAAGGTATCCGTCTTTGATCACCCCTGCGAAGGGGTCAACAGACCAATCTGAGGCAACAGCTGGCACAACATCCAAGTGACCGTGGATCACCACAGCGTTTTGCTCACGGATTTTGCCCGGGATACGGACGACGATGGATGGACGTCCTGGCTCTGATTCAAACCATTGTGGTTCCAAACCAACTTCATGCAGGAGATCCATAATGTAGAGGGCGGCCGGAGTTTCAATCTCACCTGGTCCGCCGTGATTAGTGGTGTCACATTGGATCAGTTTGCGGGCGATTTCAAGCGCCTCACTCGGTCCACAAAGTTCCATGAATCGCTTCTCCTTACTTATACGAGGAAATCTTTTGGTTCAGTGAGATGTTCGGCGTCAAACTCAACGAGAACATAGCGCACAGCTTCGCGGAAGTCATTTCCGGTTTTCGTAAATATTTCTCTCTGTCTCTGATGGTGGGGCACCAATCGCTATATTCGCTCAAGCCACTTCAGCTCCAGCACACATCGCGGATCGACGGCGATGGACATGAGAGGCAGAATTAAACTGCAAAATGTGCCATCGCACTTCCGCTGAGGCTAACAATAAAAATGAGGATCCTGACTAGTCAGGATCCTCATTTGTGCGCGAGGGGGGACTTGAACCCCCACCCACTAATACGTGGACTAGCACCTCAAGCTAGCGCGTCTACCTATTCCGCCACCCGCGCAGGTGACTCGGAGCGGTTCGCCCCGGGCAACGAAGAAAAATTTATCACCAATGACAGCCAGCGCCAAATTATTTTCCCTATTTTTCACGTGACGAATATCGCGTTTTACCACTACCGCAACAATGAGCCAAATACTGGCAGCGAACCGCCGTCAGCAGTTTTTGGTTCGTGTCGTTAACTCAACTTTTTAGATTATCTGGTATATAGCTTTTCTGGTGTGGCGCGTAGACACAGGCCATAAGCGGAGACATATCAATCTCACGTTCACTTTCATCGGCAATTCAGGAATCTGTTCTACGATAGGAATATGTCGAATTTTGATTCATCTCGCCCCGAAGAACTTGTCCGCCAATTCCACGAGATTTACCAACTCCCAATCGTTTCTGATTTTCCCAACGTTGATCGTGAACGGACACATATGCGCATGGCACTGATCGCCGAAGAATTTAGTGAGCTTGTTGCTGCCGTCTACGGGAGCGCTGCCTCGCAGATCATCACTCGCGCTTTTGCTGAAGCTGTGACACAAGATGATGGCAACCGCGACACTATTGAGACAGCGGATGCCTTGGGCGATCTAGTGTACGTCATCTACGGTATGGCTCTAGAAACAGGCATTCCGATGGCAGACGTCCTTGCTGAAATCCACGACTCAAACCTGTCAAAACTTAGTGAGGATGGAAAACCGATTTACCGTGCCGATGGGAAGGTTGTGAAAGGTCCGCACTTCCATGCCCCAGACCTCGCGAAAGTCTTGGGAACCACACACAGCTGATTCTTTTCCTATGTGTCAGGCGCGGCTCCAAGATCGGCCGCGCCTGACGTCTAAATCCTCTTCGCTCTCAATCGTCAACAACCTCCGCGTCTTCAATTTGTTCTTCGATAGATGCATCGAGAATCTGTGCTGAGAGGTAATCAAGACGTTTGGAGAGCTTCGTTGCTTCAATTTTTCGTTGCTTCGCAGCCATCGCACGCAAGAGCGGAAGTGCGCGTTCAATAACTTCCACATCGTTACGCCACGCTTTCGCACGCTGCGCCTCGAACGGGCTGTCAGCAGAAGCGTAAAGATACGTAATCTGATCACGCAAAACACTAATTCGTTCATCGAGCCCCTCTGGAGAGTTTTCTCCTTTCGAGTGACGGACTTTTCCGACGGTGTTTCTGATTCTGTCTAGAAGCTCTGGGTTCTCCTGCGCGATTTTTCGCAGCGCGGGTCCATACTTGCGCAATAGCTCGATCGCCACCGGGCCTGCTACCGTGGCGAACTTAATGAGGCTGCCATATTTTGAGCGTGCCATTAAGTGTTCTCCTTCGTCAGTTCTGTCCCACATTTTACCGTTAGCGGAAGTCACATGAGGGAAGCGATACGCTCAACGCGCATTTTCCGCTCCATCAGCGATCAAATGGACAATCTCGTCTCTCCTCATGGTTATTCCGCGTCTACCGCCTGCAGAGGATGAAACCAGCAGCATCAGTAGTGCTTTGTATTAGTTGCTTGTGAAAAGCGCAATCCCGAAAATTTTCTCCGATGTGTTTTCTGCAAGGGGTATTCATAAGTGACGGCTTGCCTCCCCCTCCCGACGACGGTCAACGACCGGGTAGCGAAGTTACCCTGGACTCTACCTGGGAAACACCGATCGTCTCATACATCTCGATCATCTTGTGACAGATTGTGAAGGCTCAGCGACCTCCCATTGGCTCCAGTTTCTCCTCGAGTTTGTCAGGGAAGCTAGACGTCCTACTGTAAGCATTCCCAGCATTAGTGCAATCTTCCTGAAGGATATGTGAAAAATTCACCGTCACTTTTCAGGTAGGACATCAGTCGACGAAAATTCGATGTCATTCCATGTGTGAGATACATTATTTCAGTGCTACATTTCATTTTTCACGAACCAAAGATTCCCGGAAACACCGGCAATGCCATCCGACTCGCAGCTTGTACGGGAGCACGACTCCATCTCGTCGAGCCTCTTGCATTTGATTTTTCAGATACACACCTCAAGCGTGCAGGCCTGGACTACCATGATCTTGCCGACGTCGTTATCCATCCAAACTGGGAAGAAACTAAGGCATACTTTGACAAAAACGCGCGCATTTTCGCCTTCACCTCTCACACGAATAATAATTTCGCTTCCGTGAGCTACCGTGACGGTGACGTGCTCCTCTTCGGTTCAGAGCCGACAGGGCTCCCCCAGTCGGTTATGGATGACCCGCGCATCACTGACCTGCTCAGAATCCCCATGCTCGGCGGTCGCAGATCCCTCAATCTTGCCAACTCAGCTTCAATCGCCGTCTACGAAGCCTGGCGCCAATTGGACTACGCTGGAGCGATACAAACCGGCAATTAGGTCATACCAGATTCATGAACTGAACTGGGAAAATCACAATTACAAAAATGCGGGGAATACCCCGCATTTTTTATCTTCTTTACCGGTGAGAATCGCGATGTGAAGGATATCCCTGAATCAGACCGCATTCTTGCTTCGACTCTTGCCAAGACTCTCTTTAAGAGACGTAAAGAACTCGGCCTCACCCAAGAGGAAGTTGCCCTCCAGGCGGGCATTGATCGACGTACATATCAAGATTTGGAGTATGCCCGGTCAGATCACAAGGAGAACAAGCCCTCCAACCCACGCCTTACGACACTCTTGCGCCTATCCCGTGTACTTGATTGTGATATCCAACATCTTATCGGGGCTGCTGAAGCTGCCTATCACAAAGCCGAAGAGATCTACGGCCCCACTGAATACCGCAAATACAACTGAGCTACCGACGTCGCAATTCCCACGCTGCTAGAGCTCCTGCAGCAGCAACATTGAGCGAATCAACCCCATGTGCCATTGGGATAATAACGGAGTAATCGGCGTTCGCGATAGTACGCGACGACAAGCCGTCCCCTTCGGTGCCGAGGATCAAGGCAATTTTTGAGTCAGGATCACAGACTTGACTCAACTGAGAAAATTCATCAATCGCTAATGCATCTTCACGCAGTGCGAGAGACACAGTAATCCACCCGGCATCTTTCAAAGAAAAAATCGAGTGTGGCCAATTCTCAATACGCGTCCATGGCACTTGAAAAACCGTCCCCATCGACACGCGTACTGCACGGCGATACAACGGATCTGAACACGTAGGAGTCGCAAGAATGGCATCAACATTCAACGCTGCTGCACTGCGGAAAACAGCACCAACATTCGTATGGTTTACCAAGTTTTCCAAGACAAGAACGCGGTGAGCTCCCTGGAGGATATCCTCAACAGCAGGAAGATCAGGGCGGTGAAAAGCTGCTAAAGCACCGCGGTGAACATGGAATCCCGTGAGTTCTTCCATCAGCTCATCACTTGCAACAAATACTGGAATTTCGCCACCATCGTTACTACCCGTTGCATCAGAGATGATCGGCTGAATCAGTCCTAAAAATTTCTCAGCAGTGAGAAATGATCGCACACGATGCCCAGCTGCCACTGCGCGTGCCATCACCTT
The DNA here is from genome assembly GCF_053585065.1 of Arcanobacterium sp. (ex Cirak et al. 2026). Taxonomy (NCBI): domain Bacteria; kingdom Bacillati; phylum Actinomycetota; class Actinomycetes; order Actinomycetales; family Actinomycetaceae; genus Arcanobacterium; species Arcanobacterium sp. (ex Cirak et al. 2026). The sequence continues at coordinate 41,462 of NZ_JBQJCE010000010.1, read as the reverse complement.
ATCTCCCTCGGCAATATATAGCCCACGTTTGGTTTCGAGCTTACGACGAAGCGCAACATCGGTGAGTCGAGTGTAATCTTCGAGCCGAACGTCATCGAGTGAATCAATAGGGATCAACACGCTTGACACATAAATGGGCGGGGGCGCATGAGCCCCCCCCGACATTTTACGCTGTCTTATGCGTTTGGGTCGTTTGGGGTCTGACCAAGAGTTGCATTCGGATCGAATGGAGTACCTGAAGCAGTGCCAGATGCCTCGGCTTCATCAGATGCCCTGGATGCCTGAGAACGAGCATCTGCCAGCGCCTCATCAATATCTTGAAGCGATGTCGCCGCAAGCGTGTCTGACAGATCTTCGCCATCGCGTAGATCAGCTGTAGCACCGGCCTCACCAAAACCAGCAAAGCCTTTGGACACCGAATCAAGAGCAGCGGTGAGTTCTGTTGGAACAATCCACAGCTTTGAGGATGAGGAATTAGCGATCTGTGGAAGCATCTTCAGGTATTCGTAGGAGAGAAGCTTCGGATCGGCGTTTCCTCGATGGATAGCGTCAAACACCTGCAAAATTGCGCGTGATTCGCCCTGCGCCTTGAGGATGGTCGCTTGCGCTTGTCCCTCTGCACGCAAAATCGCGGATTGCTTTTCACCTTCGGCGGTAAGAATTTCCGATTGCTTCACGCCCTCCGCTGTCAAGATCGCAGCACGTCGATCACGCTCAGCTTTCATCTGCTGTTCCATGGCGCTTTGAACGGTAGCCGGTGGATCAATTGCCTTAAGTTCCACGCGAGAAACACGAATTCCCCACCGCCCCGTTGCTTCATCAAGAACACCACGCAGCTGACCATTGATCTGATCACGGCCTGTCAGAGCCTGTTCCATATCCATAGAACCAATAATGTTACGCAAGGTTGTCACAGCAAGCTGTTCAATTGCCTGGAGTGGATTGGCAATTTCGTAGGTTGCCCATTGAGGCTGAGTCACCTGATAGTAAATGACAGTGTCAATGGAGACAACGATGTTGTCTGACGTAATCACTGACTGGGGAGGGAAAGACACAACCTGCTCACGCATATCAATACGCTGACGAACAGAGTCAATAAATGGCACAAGAAAGTGCAGACCAGGAGTGAGAACGGTGTGAAATTTTCCAAGACGTTCAACGATCACAGTGTGACCTTGATGTACCTGGATCACAGCCTTGAACACCACAACAATTGCCAACACAGCAATTGCAATGAGCAGGTAGGTACCGATATTCGCGATAGGAGGCATGACAGTCCCTTCTCTGATGGGTTATGCCGACGTCGGCGTCACAATGAGCGTTGCTCCGTGAACCGACATCACTCTAACTTGGGTATGTGCGGCGATATCACCCTCGTGCGTACGAGCGCTCCACACTTCGCCATTAACTTTGACCTGGCCTGCATCAGGGGTAACAAGGGTGAGCGTGTGAGCGTCTTGCCCTTCGAGAGCATAAACATTGGATTGCAACTCTTTCCCGCGCGCAAAATAGTTGCGGAAGTATGGTCGGACAAACACGATCCCAAAAACTGCAACGACCGCGGCCACCACGATCTGTGCAGTGAGCGAGTCCGTTGCGATGCTAGTGATGACACCCGCGAGCGCACCCGCAGCGATCATCAAGAATGTGAAATCAACAATGAGGGCTTCAATGATCACAAGAATGACCACAATGAGTGCCCAGATGATTGGTGACATGGCTCTCCTAACGAGCGGTTGCGCTGAAACGCCCTTCTTTTCGAGTCAGAGTGATGGGAAGTGAAAACAAAGTACTCAAATTTGTCTCAGTTAAGGTAGAGGACATCGGGCCGGCCGCAAGAATCTCGCCGTCCTTGAGGAGTAGTGCATGGGTAAAACCTGCAGGAATTTCTTCAACATGGTGAGTGACGAGAACGATGACTGGCGCGTTCCCTTCATCTGCGAGTGCAGTGAGATTGGCCATGAGGCGCTCACGTCCCGCCAGGTCAAGGCCAGCTGCGGGTTCATCGAGAATAAGAACTTCAGGATTCGGCATAAGTGCACGTGCCATTCCTACACGCTTACGCTCTCCTGATGACAGTGTACGGAACTGACGCTCTGCGAGGTATCCGACGCCGAAGAAGTCCAGAAGCATCGCTGCTCGCTTATTGTCCTCATCCTCATAGTGCTCACGCCACTTCACGGTCTTTCCCCAGGCTGCCGTGCGGACGACATCATGTACTTTCTCAAAGCCTGGAATCGTGGTGTCGAGCGCTTCCGATGAGAGACCGATAAGCGGACGAATATCATCCAAAGGGACTTCACAGAGGTCTTCACCGATAACAGACACATTTCCTGACGTAGGAAATACGCGGCCAGAGAGAAGCTGGATTAGAGTCGTCTTTCCAGCACCATTTGGTCCAAGAACAACCCAACGTTGTCCCTCGTCAAGATCCCAATTGATGTTCTTGAGAATCTCAGTGCCTCCGCGCACGACTGACACATTTGCTATTTCACATACATCGCCCATGTTGTAAGCCTAACTGATTCTGACAATTTTCAGGAACGTGTGCTCACAACCTGGGTGTACAGTGCGATCGTCGCTTGTCCAATTGCATTCCACGAGAAGTGCTCTTCCACTCGACGTCGACCCGCTGCTCCCATACGAGCCGCAGTTTCAGGATCACTGACAACAGCATTGAGTGCTTGGCCGAGATCGTGTTCAAACTTTTCAGGCACCAAGGGAGTCCCTGTTCCATCGGTCTTCTGTTCGATATCGACGAGCACGCCAGTTTCACCATGGACAATGCAATCAGGGATTCCACCAGTGTTGGTTCCAACCACTGGAAGACCCACGCCCATTGCCTCGAGGTTAACGATACCCAACGGCTCATAGATCGAGGGAGTGACAAAGGTGGTTGAGCACGCTTCGAGAGCGACGATATCGTCGTGAGGGAGGTGTTCATCGATCCACACCACACCCCTGCGCTCGCGTTGCAAGTCACGAACAAGTGTCCGTGTCTCCTCGGCGATATCAGGGGTATCCGGCGCTCCAGCGAGAAGGAGAACCTGGACGTCGGGATCAACATGTTGGAGTGCGCGTAGGAGATGCGGGACACCTTTTTGACGAGTGATCCGTCCAACGAAAATAATCGTTGGACGGTCAGGATCTAAACCTGTTGCCCTGAAACGGGTTCTGGCCGCCTCCCACTCTTCCTCGGTGTCCGGAGCTTTCCATGCGTCAAGGTCGATGCCATTGTGAATCACATGAACACGATCAGACGAAACATGAGGATAGACACGCAAAATATCGTTCTTCATCGCTTCCGAAACCGCAATAATCGCGTCAGCGTTCTCATAGGCAGTTTGTTCGATCCACCGAGAGATATTATATCCACCACCCAGTTGTTCGCTTTTCCAGGGTCGCAACGGTTCAAGCGAATGCGCTGAAACAACATGCGGAATGTCGTACATGAGCTTGGCCAGGTGCCCAGCCATGTTCGCATACCACGTATGTGAATGGACCAAATCGGCTCCTTGCGCACCGGTGACCATCTCTAGATCCACTCCCAGAGTGCGTATCGAAGCGTTAGCCTCCCCAAGCTCAGCGACGTCGGCATACCCTGTCAAGGCAACGTTTGGAACCGACGAGGGACGCGAGCCATCGAAAGCATGAACATGGACATCAACGTCGGCAGCAAGTACGCGCGCCAACTCAGTGACGTGCACGCCTGCCCCTCCATAGACGTTCGGGGGAAACTCGCGGGTGAAAAGGTCAACTCTCATGGCACTCCTTCCTTTGTCATTTCCTCCAGTCTACCGAGCAATATGTCTCAACATGCGAGTTTCTCCACACTGCGAAACCGTTTTATCGCTAAAATGGAGTCATGAAACATAAACCTTCAGTGCTTGCAATGGTGCTGGCTGGAGGGGAAGGCAAGAGGCTTATGCCGCTCACTCGTGATCGTGCAAAGCCAGCTGTTCCTTTCGGCGGCATTTACCGACTTATCGATTTTGCTTTATCTAATATCGTCAACTCCGGCTACTTACGCACGGTCGTTCTGACGCAGTACAAGTCGCACTCGCTCGATCGCCATATTTCCCAGACCTGGCGGATGTCAAATTTGCTCGGAAACTACATCGCCCCTGTTCCTGCGCAGCAGCGTCGCGGAAAACAGTGGTATTTGGGCAGTGCCGATGCCATTTATCAGTCGCTTAATACGTTAGAAGATGAGCATCCACAATATGTCCTCATCACCGGAGCCGATAACATCTATCGTTTCGATTTCGAACAGATGGTTCAGCAACATATCGATTCTGGCGTGGGACTCACTGTGGCTGGCATCCGCCAGCCGAAGGACATGTCGAAGAGTTTCGGAGTTATTGAAACCACGCCGAACGATCCGACAAAAGTTTCTCGTTTCCTTGAAAAACCTGCTGAATGTGAGGGTCTACCGGATTCACCGAATGAGATTCTTGCGTCGATGGGCAACTACGTCATGACGACATCAGCGCTTATTGAAGCGATGCATGCAGACGCGAAAGACGACTCGTCCGCCCACGATATGGGCGGAAATATTGTCCCAATGTTCGTGGAAAACAATGACTGCGGTGTCTATGATTTCACGTTCAATGACGTCCCCGGGTCATCAGACCGCGATCGAAACTACTGGCGCGACGTCGGCACGATCGATTCGTTCTACGAAGCAAATATGGATCTTGTAGCGGTCAACCCTGTGTTCAACTTGTACAACCGCGATTGGCCTCTCTTGACGGGATACACGGGTCTTCCCCCAGCAAAATTCGTATACGGATACTACGAGCGTATGGGACATGCCGTTGACTCAATTATTTCCCCAGGAGTAATTATTTCTGGAGGTGAAGTCCACGGTTCGGTGCTTTCCCCCTACGTCCGTGTGAATTCTTGGGCCGAAGTTCGTGACTCTGTGATTTTTGCCAACGCGAATATCAAGAGAAACGCAACATTAAACCGAGTCATCCTTGATAAGAACGTCATCGTCGACGAAGGCGTTCAGATCGGCATTGATCACGACTATGATCGCGCTCGCGGATTCGTTGTCTCTGATTCTGGCGTCGTCGTTGTCCCCAAAGGCACACACGTGACGAGGTAACGAAGGATCGATACACTGATGGCACTCGCAAAGGTCGGGATGTTAGTTTTTAGCTGACATCCCGACCACCTTATTGGTGAGGCGTCCAAAGCTCGACAACTTGTGCGCCGCGCATATCCAGCCCCGCCCACGACGAAGAAAATTCCAAAATTGCAACCTGCGATGGGAGGAATCCCCGTCCAGCTTCCCTGCCCTCGCGGGTCACTCCATTCGACAGCAACGCAGTCACTCCAGACACTGTTGGTTCATGTCCAATGATGAGAACCGAATGAACATCGGGCGAAATATTGTGGAGCTTTTGAAGCACGCTATATTGCCCGGCTGTGTACAAATCGTCGTCATACTCAATACTCGTGATCTGAGCTCCAGCAGCGCATAGACCCTCAAGCGTCTGTCGTGTACGTGTGGCACCTGAGACAATCGCAAGGTCAATCGCCCCCACCTGCGTAAACCGTGCTCCGGCGTCGGCCGCCTGCCGACGCCCACGGACAGTGAGCTCACGAGCAATGTCAGGAGAACTATAACCTGCCTGCGCATGACGCATGATGTAGAGCTTCTTCATGTCTCCATCCTAAGCCAGGGTAATGAGCTCAAGATAGTCATCCGACCACAAGTCTTCGTCTGCATCAGGCAAGAGGAGAACGCGGTCAGGTTCGAGTGCTTCAACAGCGCCCTCATCATGTGTGACCAGCACAATCGCTCCCTTATACGAGTGAATCGCTTTAAGGATCTCGTCACGTGAGGCAGGGTCAAGGTTGTTCGTCGGCTCATCGAGAAGCAGGACATTCGCTGCTGAGATCACCAGCATTGCCAGCGCCAAACGTGTCTTTTCACCGCCAGAAAGGACACCTGCGGGCTTATCAACGTCATCGCCCGAAAAAAGGAAGGAGCCAAGAACGTTGCGCAGATCTGTATCATTGAGCTCCGGAGCGCTCTTGGCAAGATTCTCGACGACAGTAGCCGCGTTATCGATTGTCTCGTGTTCCTGAGCGTAGTAGCCCAGTTTGAGGCCATGACCTGTCACAACTTCACCAGCATCAGGCTTTTCTACCCCTGATAGGAGCTTCAAGAGAGTGGTCTTTCCCGCGCCATTCAATCCGAGAATGACCACTCGTGAGCCGCGGTCAATCGCGAGATCGACACCAGTAAAGACCTCAAGAGAGCCATAATTCTTCGTCAGCCCTTTCGCCATCAACGGTGTTTTTCCCGACGGTGCAGGGTCAGGTAACCGAAGGTGAGCCACTTTCTCTTCCGCACGTACGTCCTCAAGAGATTCGACGAGGCGTTCTGCTCGCTTGATCATATTTTGTGCAGCTACTGCTTTTGTGGCCTTAGCGCGCATTTTATTTGCTTGCGCAAGCAAGGCTTCTGCTTTCTTTTCAGCATTGGCACGCTCCCGACGACGTCGCTTCTCGTCTGCTTCGCGCTGCTGGAGGTAGGAATCCCAGCCCATGTTATACACATCAATCACACCGCGGTTCGTATCCAAATACCATACGTGATTGACAGTGTCCGCAAGGAGATCCACTGAATGAGAGATCATCAAGACTCCACCAGGGTAAGACCGAATGAAATCGCGTAGCCATATCAAGGAATCATGATCGAGGTGATTCGTTGGCTCATCGAGAAGCAGTGTATCGGCCTGAGAAAAGAGGACACGCGTCAGTTCTACGCGCCGCCGCTGCCCTCCCGACAGATGTCCAAGCGGAGAATCCAAAATACGTTCGTCGAGTCCGAGCGCAGCAGCAATCTGGGATGCCTCAGCGTTCGCCGCGTAGCCTCCAGCCGCAGAGAACTCAGCATCAAGACGAACGTAACGTTCCATCGCTTTGATTTGTTTTGGTCCGTCAAGCGTGGACATCTCGCGTTCAGCTTTGCGAATCCGCCGCATCGTTTCGGCAATACCACGAACCGAGAGGATGCGATCACGCGCAATCTGTTCAGGGTCACCCGTGCGCGAATCTTGTGCAAGATAACCAACCGATCCAGTACGTGAAATTTGCCCGGAGTGTTCAATTACTTCTGGAATATCGCTCTGACCGGAAAGAACACGAAAAAAGGTGGTCTTGCCAGCGCCGTTGCGTCCGATCAAGCCCACTTTGTTACCTTTAGTGACACGAACTGTCACATTTCGCATCAGTGTGCGAGTGCCAATGCGCATTGAAAAATCGGAGGTTTGAATCACGCCTGATATTGTACCGTCCCCGTCTGCCAAAATTGCCACCACACCGTCGTGGATTCACGAGCACGGGAACCAAATGTCGGTTCCCTCATTTTATCGATGACGCCAATCATGTATCCACGAAACGCCAACAGCGATGAGATAGAGAGCCAGGAGAACGAATGCCTGAATAACCATCGGCCATGGACTGGGCAAAGGATTAGCTACTGCAGCAAAGACGAACGCAACCACTGTAGCCCAACGCCATCCACGCAGCATCGTTCGCGCAGAAAGAATACCGAGAAAGTTCAGTAAGACGAGGACTTCAGGAGTTAAGAATGACAGACCAAAAGCTAAAACGAGATGCATATAAAACGACACATATGCATTGGCTTGTAAGAATGTCGCAGAGCCAGAGGGAACAAACGATTGAAGAATCTCCACTGCACGTGGAGCCATCCAGATACCAATCCCTACCCCACACGCAAAGAGCACTGCGCCGACTAGTGAAAACGCAACAACGTAGAGTTTTTCTTTTCGCTTGAGCGCTGGAGCGACAAAAATGCCAAGTTGAGCGATCCACCATGGAGCGGATAGCAGCGTTCCCAGCCAGAGCGAAACTCGTAGCTTGAGGTCAAACGCAGAACCTACCGTCGGGAAGTTCAATACAGCATTCGTCCCGCTCTCAAGGAGCGGGCGTTGAATAAACTCCATGACTGGGTCGTAGAGATTCCAGCCTGCGACTGCCCCTACCCCGATGCCAAGAAGCGAATAGATCAAACGCTTGCGGGCTTCTCTGACATGGGCAAGTATTCCCATGCGGGCTTGTGGGTTACTGCGCCGCGCGCGCATACGTACCAACGTTACTTTTTCTCGTCGGTGGTGTTGGCCTCATCAATCTTTTCCGGAGGAACGTCATCTTGCAATTCTTTCATTTCCTTCTTAAGGATCTTGGCGCTCTGTCCGAGTGATTTCGCGATTGAAGGCAGTTTTGACGCGCCAAAAATAATGATGACGACGACGATCACAACCAGCAAATGCATGGGCTTCATTTATTTTCCTCCAGTTAGTTTCTCTAGTCGAAAGGTACCATGTTCGGCATTATTCGAGGTGATCTGCTCGCGTATGAGACGAGGATCAAAAGCTCCGAATGGATTTGTTTGGCGGAAAGCACAGATCTTGCACAATTTCCCCTCGGAGGCAAGAATCGATGTTCCACAGCGCTCGCATCGACGAGTGCGAGTCTCGATGAGTGTTTGACGTGGCTCAGTCCGCACAGTATCGATATCTGGATATGTGCCAGTCGTCAGAGCACGCTGAGGGCACAGTGCAATACAGTCCCCGCATCCGCGGCAGGCCCGAAGATCGTGTATGAGTTGAGCTCGCCCATCGACGTCCTCAATCACCATTGCCCGATGTGAACAAGCTTTCACGCAAACACCACACAGGTCACATCCATCGGCTACCAGTGACACTCCCGGCCACGATATCTTCACACTACCCGGCTCTGTGTTTGAAAGATCGTCAATCTGCGTTGCACCAAGACCAAGAAAGTCAAGAGCCTGCAATGTCCGATCCGCGCTGTCAGCTTTCAGGTCAAGGGGAACGTCAATAGGGAGCCCAAATGCCGCACGCCTGGGGAGCGGTACCTCACGCAGATCAAGTATTTGAGAGTGGAACAATGAATGCTTGGGCGCATCGTCGAAAGAAATACGTTTCGTCAGTCTTTGTCCAATGTTGCCTAGCTTCCTGGCATGTTCGCACCCTTGAAGGGCGATCATATCGACGCCGCACGCGAGAATTTGCAATAGTTCCTCAACTTTGGCGTCGCTAAGGCAGCTATCCCAGACGACTCCGACTGCGCGTCGTGGCACACGGATGTCATCCACGTGCTGGCAGGCGATCACAACGTACCCAATGGGATCTTGTGCGCCGCACCAGCGAAGGAACGAGGTGAGGTGATCAGACATCGCAATCACGTGGCTGGACAACACCGGCGATCAGATGATGTTCCACAAGATAGTCCTGCCAATGGGACACAGCGTCAATCGTCAGTCCGATCATTCCCCGCATCCAGTGGGTACAGGCCTGTTGGCGAGCTTCCTCAAGCATTGCCGGCGCCCACCTCAGGAGGTGTTCCTGCGAGAACGTTGCAACTTCACGCAAAGGTGTATCATCGCCACTTTCAATCGCAAGATGGCATCCACGCGCTACGAAATCGAGTTCGAGACCAATATGATCGTCCGGTTCAGTGTTCAAAGCGGGTGCTTCAAATCCCAGCACCCGATATGCATCTCTTACTTCCAAAGTCTCAACGTCGAATACCAGCCCGTCTTGTCCACGGTGAACAGATTCGAACGGAGCAACTTTGCAGCCAGCAGAGATTCCGTAGAGAGTATCATGATCGTGGATAATGTCCTCGTCTGTCTCATTTGCCGACGCGAGAATCTCCTCCTGCGCTTGCGAGAACTGTCCGTTATCCCGCATACGAAGCGGCCATTCATCGATCATTTCACGCACTTGCGAACGCGTGTCGGCGTCCGCTGGCTGTATTTGAAGCCGTCCGCAAACCAAAAGTGCCGCCGCGATAGCGTCAAGCTCCGACAGATCACTACTGAGTATATTCATCGTTGTTACTCCCTAAATTCAGCGCTGACAAACCGGAAAGGAATGGTCAACATACCATTCCTTTCCGGTTATCGTCTCAGTCACCGATGAGTTGCCAGGTGTTCAAACCTGCGTGCCAAAGACCATCGTAGTGTAGTGAACGTCCCATAATCTCTGACGCGAATGCCAGCACCAACGCGAGCACAATGAGAGATACAAGAGCCACATTCGCAGCACGGGACAGCTTCGCCCGTGCAAAGGCAAACACACCAGCAATAACAACTGCCCCACCGAGGAGGAGAAGTCTGACTGCCAAGAACGGGCCTGAAATCTCCTGCGCAACGTGGCGCGTTGCGTTATTGGTTTGCGCTAAATAGAGCAGGTAAAGCGGATACGTTGCCAGGATCACGACGCCGGCGACGGCGGCAGTACCGGTCAGCCACTGAAGAGACTCACGTACAAGCGACACCTGGCTTTGTGCCAGTTCGCGCGGCTCGCTCCTCTTCACAGAAGCAACAGGGTCTTTACCCCAGCGTACGAGCAGTGCCACTGCCACTCCGAGAGGGCCAGTGAGCAAAGCTGATGCGAAGAAGAAGACCACGACAGCAAAAGTATTCCATGCAGGAACTGTCACCGTTGCGTAGTACACGCCACTCATCGAGATCAGGAGTCCGAGCCCAAACAAGGACACGATCACTGCTAGAGCATCGCGCAGTGTACGGCTGAGCAGATTAAACCACTGCACAAGCGCGAACACGAAGCCTGCTCCCCCGAACAAAACGCCGAAAATGAGTTCCCGGCTCAGCCACGACGAACCGAGATGATTCATCGTATAGATCGCATGGAATGGATCATTAAGGTGGAAGAACGCCGCAATGAAACCCGCCACGAGCAGCGGCCCCACAGCGTACATTGCCACGTCAGTGATTGCGTCAACATCGCGCACGTTGATGCGGCGTAGTCGGCCAAGGAGCTGGATTGCGCCGAGTGCCCAAAATGCACCGATGGACATTTGGGCGACCACCGTGAAGATGATCATTGGAAGTTCATGAACGTTCATCAGATCTCCTCAGGGTTCGTGATGTCGCCCGTGCCTGCGTCCCATGCCTGGGCGTCACGGTGTGGATGGATAACGAGATGTGGTTGTGTCACGGATGGATCCGGCAACGGCGCTACAGCGTCAGTCTTTCCATACTTCTCGCGGAGTTCATCAATTGGCCCCCAATCGAGTGCTCGCGACGGACACGCTGACACACATGCTGGTTCCTTACCTTCGGAACGGTAGTCATAGCACAGGTCACACTTGGTCATATGCCCTGTATTGGGGTTCAACTGTGGCGCGCCGTACGGGCATGCCCACTGACAGTAACGGCAGCCGACACACTTTGAGTCATCGACATAAACCGTGCCGTCTTCACGACGTGACATCGCTGATGTCGGGCAGACCTCCATACACACCGGATTTTCGCAGTGGTTACACGACACAGAAGTGTAGTAGGCAAAAACGTTGGGCACAAAGGTATTGCCATCGATACGCCAGCTTCCGCCCGAGTATTCGACAACGCGTCGCCATGTCACGCCAACAGGAAGATCGTGCTTGTCCTTACACGAAATCTGGCACGCCTTGCACCCGTTGCACAGTGACTGGTCAAAGTAGAAGCCGTAATTGGCTCCTGGCTTGGTGTATTCATTCGACATTTTCAGTCCTCAACCTTCGTGATCTGGACGGCGATAGTGTGTACCGCGTTACCTCGGGCAAGCGGCGATGGGTGGAGCGCCGACAGCGTGTTTGTATTTCCGCCAATGTCCACGGGCATCTTCTGGTTTGCCCCCTTTGGTGGCGCAACTTCGCTGGCAGGAACTGGTTGGTACCAAGCGCCCTGAGGAAGCGATGCGACACCTGGAGCAATACGGTCGGTGACCTTCGCTGGGATCTTTACGGTGCCACGGTCGTTGTAGACGAAAACTTCGTCACCGTTCTTGATCCCACGAGCTTGTGCATCCATCGGGTTGATCCACACCGTCTGGATGTGTGCTTCGCGGAGCCAATCCACATTGCCGTAGGTCGAATGAGTACGAGCCTTAAAGTGGTGTCCGATCAGCTGGATTGGATGGGCGGAATCGCGAACGTCAAGCGCGCCTTCCCAGGTTGCCACGTATTCAGGAAGTGGCGAAAGGCGATCACCCTCACGAGCCTCTCGGAACTCATCGAAGGTCCATTTCTTCGCCATCTGCTCAAGACGTTGAGAATAGATTTCGATCTTGCCCGACGGTGTCGGTAGCGGATTTGCTACCGGATCGTCACGAAAGTCCTTCATCGAGACAACCGAGCCCGCATTCTTCCGGAAGATCCCCATTTCACGCCACTGTTCGTAGGTAGGCAACTCGGGATCAGCCTCACGAGCTTGTGTAACGGCTTCGCGCAACCATCCTTCTCGATCTTTCCCTTCAGTGAAACTGTCCTTCACTCCCAGTCGCTCAGATAGCTCCGAACAGATGGTGTAGACATCCTTGCACTCATACAGTGGCTTGATTGCCTGTGATGAGAGAATGCCGTAAGCCATCGGAGTGCCGTTTTCACCAGGGTGAAGATCGAATTCTTCAGCAGCAGATGTGCCTGGAAGAACGTAATCTGCATATCGACACGAGACCGTCATCTGGATATCGCAATCGACAATAAGCTCAAGCTTGGAATCGTCTTGGAGGATTTCCACTGACTTGTTATTATCGCCGGTCTGGTTAACGATCGAATTGCCGCCGTATTGCCACAGCATCTTGATCGGAACGTCGAGCTTGGTGTTTGTCGGGTTGCCATTGTCATCAACAGGTACCTTGAAATCACGAACACCTTTTTCTGGCTTAGTCATGACACCGGCATTGAACGTATCCATCTTTTCGCCGTGGTCAACCGCGTCGAGCCAGCTAAAGACTGGAATGATCTTCATCGATGGGTTTGGACGGTTAGCCGTCAGAAGTTTGGAGATTGGCAATCCTTTACCGCTTTCACGCGCGCCGTTACCGCCACCGACGATACCGATATTTCCGGTGACCGCAGCAAGAAGGAAAATCGCACGCGAAGTATTTTCGCCATTTGCATGGCGCTGCGGCCCCCATCCTTGGGTAATAGCACAGGGCTTAGCGCCCGCAATCTCACGGGCGAGACGGCGAATCGTATCGGCCGGTACACCGGTAATATCGGATGCCCATTCAGGAGTCTTCTCTATGCCGTCTTTCTTGCCTTCGATGTATGAACGGTAGGAAGAATGAGCGGGAGCACCTTGCGGCATATGCTTTTCGTCAAAGCCCACACAGTACTTATCTAGGAATGCCTGATCGTGAAGATTCTCTTTGAGCATCACGTGGATCATGCCGGCGATCAGTGCGGCATCTGTTCCGGGGCGAAGCGGAACCCACTCGTCGGCAAGGTCCACAGCGGTCTCTGAGTAACGCGGATCAACAACGATTGTGCGTACTCCCGACTTCTTCCGTGTCTGCTGGGTGACGAAGGTCAGGCCACCACCCGACATACGCGTCTCAAGCGGGTTGTTGCCGAACATGACCTGCAACTTGGAATTGGCCGCATCATCGAGAGAGTTCGATCCGAACCAGCTTCCGTAGAAGTACGGGTATGCCGAAGTAATCTCGGTGGTCGAGTAATCTGAGTAGTGATCCAGATACCCTCCCCAACAGTTGAGAAGTCGGGCGAAGGCGGTAGCATCCGGCGGCCACGAGGTGGAGACAACCGCGCCCAAGGTACCGGTTCCGTAGTTCACGTAGAAGGCTTCATTGCCATACTTGGACTTGATTTCTTTCATCTTATCGGCGATCTCATCGAGAGCCTGATCCCAGGAGATTTCTACCCACTGTCCTTCTCCGCGCTTGGTTCCTGGCTTGCGCTTGAGCGGCTTCTTGAGGCGATCGGGGTTGTAAATACGATGACGAATTGACCGTCCACGCACACATGCGCGCACACTTTGGCCGCCAACTTCATCCGATCCTGTGTCATCTGGCAGGACGCGCGTAATCGTGCCGTCATGCACTTCGAGTTTCACTGGGCATCGTGAACCGCAGTTCACAGTGCACGCTGACCAGACAAACTTGCCTGCGTCTTTTTTCTGATCGGGTTGAGCCGACGTACCCGTGCCACACCCTCCAAGGGTGACGAGTGTCGTCGCTCCTGTTGCGATACCAGACCACTTAATAAACGAACGACGGGAAATGTCGAACGTACCTCCGTTGCGGTCTTGTGAGTTTCCCACCCGTGCCTCCTTCAGCTCGTATGCGGAACAAACATCATGTCACCTGGGATATTATTTTATTGAACACTCGTTCAATAGGGCGATAGTCCTAATTTTCGATATATCAGATATACGCAACGAAACTCGCACAAAAATGGCGCGATCGTGGCTCTATACTTGGTTAATGACGCGTAGTACAGTTTGGAGACGATTGAGTTGGAAAGTTTCAGCACTACACCGGCAAAGGATCATGCAGACCCACGCTATTTGCGTTCTCGTGAGCTTCTTCGTGCTGCTGCTTTTGAGCTTGCACTGGCGAAACGTCCAGACGACATTTCGATTGCTGAGTTAACCAAGCGGGCTGGCGTCTCGCGAGGGACTTTTTATGCACACGCCTCAACCCCTCCTGAGTTCATCGCACACATGTTGTTAAACGAAATCACGCCCATACTCGACCCCATTGGATCGGTCATCACAGATCACGGCAGCAACTACCTCCGTTATGTCCGAAATGCATACGGCGATCTGCTCCGTAGTGTGGCACAACGTAGCGACATCTATCGCAATATTTTCCTCACAAGCCCTGAATCTACCTCTGTGGGGTATTTCGCTCACTATATACGCCAAATCGCCACACAATATGTCGATTCCTTCGCGCATTACAACGCCGAACCACTGACACCCTTGTGGCGATTCATGGCCATTGAGCAGCAAGTATCAAATTTTCTTGTCTTGATTCGTTCCCAGCTCAGCACCGGCGAGGATATATTCAATGAGTCAACCGTTAACACCTTTATGAGCTTGGTTCCGCCGTGGCAACTTGCTAGGTTTAACCCAGATGGACGTTTCGATATGCGTCATGTCCGTGGAGGCCGCCGGGATAACGAACACATTGACGGGCTGGAACACTAAACGCAAATTACAAAGAATCGGGGTTACGAATGTTCGGCATTAGCGGCACAGAGCTGATTATCTTGCTTATTGTGGGCGTGATCGTTCTCGGGCCTTCGCGTGCCGCGCAGGCAATCCTCGCTCTTCAGCGCGCGATTGATAAGGCTCGTAACTGGTCAGCACAACTGCGTGAGCAAACTGCTCAATATCGTCAAGCAGGCGACAGTACAACGAGCAATCTCAATGACGCTCTGAATACATTTTCCCCACGTGGTCTCGACCCCAGGCGCATGATCAAAGATGCCGTAGCCGAAGAAATGCAGTTATGGCTCAAAGAAACCAAACTTGACCAGATTTCCTCAACAGCTCAAAAGGAGAAATAAATGCCTCGGTACGATGATCCAGAAAAAATGGCGCGTATGAATCGTTGGCTCCGTACGGTGTCAGCTGAACTCGAACTTCCTCACGAAACAATTGAGAAAGTCCAGGAGCCGCTCCTGCGACTGATTTCCACAGTTGCTCACGGACCATCGCGCCCCGGCGCTCCCCTAACCGCTTTCCTCGTCGGCTACTTGGCTGCCAGCGATCCCAGTGCCGATATCGACGACGTCGTCGCACGACTCGATCTGCGAGCAAAAGAATTTGTTGCACGTGAAGGCACTGTCACTCGTTCATGAGCGTAAAAATGGGTGGCGCGATCCGCGGATCGCGCCACCCATTTTTACGCTTCAGCATTGAGCTCATATCCCTCACGCCACCACTCACCGGAACGTCCCCCCGCTTTATGCACAATCATGCACTGGGTAATTTGTGCGCTTCGGTCAACACCTTTCACCATATCGACCACCGCGAGCGCAGCAATGCTCACCGCCGTAAGCGCCTCCATTTCCACACCTGTACGATCCGCAGTGCGCACTGTCGCGGACAGTGCCACATGATCATCTTCAAGTGACACTGTCACTTCGGCACCATGAACACCGATAGTGTGGGCTAGCGGTAGGAGATCGGGCACTTTTTTCGTTGCAGCAAGACCTGCAATTCGCGCGACCGCAAGAACATCCCCTTTGGGCACGGTTCCGCTACGCAGAGCATTCATGACCTGTGTTGAGCATTCGACCTTTCCAATTGCTGTCGCTGAACGCACTGTAGGTATTTTTTCGGTGACATCAACCATGTACGCTTCGCCGCGTGAATCTAAATGGGTGAATTTCATCTTTTACTCTCTCTTCCTTACAAGGAATAGCGCAGGAATCGAATATCATCTCCAGCGCAGACGTTTCCCTGGTTGGCAGGTGTGATGGCAAGAACCCGAGCGCGGGGTAACGATGCTACAAGGTGAGATCCTGACCCTCCTGCCGAGGCCGGATAGATTTGGTTCTCGCGAATGCGCGCGGGCATAAACTGAGTTCTTCCGATCTTGTGCTTCCATCCTGTTCCAGCGACGGCAACTTCGGTATGGCAGTACATGTCATCAACAACTTCCCCCTGCATCGCACGGACGAGAGGAAGCGCGAAAAGCTGCATTGAAACGAAAACACTTACAGGATTACCGGGAAGACACAGCACCACCGTCTTTCCTACTTTTCCCCATCCTTGCGGTTTTCCAGGTTGCATTGCCACCGGTGCAAAGTTAATTCCACGAGATGACAGCGACGCTTTCACGACGTCGAAAGCGCCCATGCTCACTCCGCCTGTTGTGATCACCAGGTTCGAATCCGCAGCCGCGTTGTCAAAGGCCTGCGAAAAAGTACCGTTCTGATCTGAGGCAATGGATCGAAGCTCAACGTCGGCGTGACACTCACGAAGCAGACCCGCCACAAGCAGACTATTGGAATCGGGAATCTGTCCAGGCAAGAGATCCTCACCCGGTGCTCGCAATTCATGACCGGTAGAAATTACGCTCACTTTGACACGCTTGTGAACTGGCACCTGTCCATATCCCACGCTCGCGAGTGCGCTCACATGCGTTGGGGACAAACGTGTGCCGCGTTCAAGAACGAGATCGCCGACTGCGACATCCTCACCTTGGAAACGCACGTTTGCCCCTCGCGAGACGCTCGACGTTGGAATAACATGAGTGGGCGCTGTCGGCAACATGTTCTTTTCGGCGTCGACGGTGTCTTCTACTCTCACAACAGCGTCGGCTCCAGCTGGCATCGGAGCACCAGTCATGATTCGCACTGCACTTGCGGGTTCGGCAAGCTCGCTTGCAACATCTCCAGCGGCTGTGTCGCCGACGACGGTCAGCGGATGACCAACGTTGATGTCATCGCAACGTACAGCAAACCCGTCCATTGCCGCGTTAGTGAATGGTGGGACAGGAAAACGCGCAGTGAGATCAGCTCCGAGAGTACGCCCCTGCGCCTGCGCTAACGATACGTGCTCAACCTGTGTCGGGAGAGCAAGTTCGAGGACATCTGAAAAATGTTCTTCAACAGTCTTCATGATTCACTTTCATTTGCTGATTGCAACAGTACGAAGAGTGGAAGATTCAGTATCAATCAGGGCAATTCTGCCTACCAGTGGATGTCCGATTCCCGTGATCATTTTCAAAGTTTCTCCTGCCATGAGCGAACCAACCATTCCACACATCGGTCCGAACGTTCCTTTTTCTGCCGGCGACGGCAATTGCGAAAAATCTTCTGTGTAGGGGTAGAGATCGCCCAAGCGTGAGTTGCCCTCGTGTGTGAATACGCTCACCTGCCCGTAGTAAGCAGTGACTGCTCCCCAGACATGGGGAATTGACAGTTCCTGACATACTTCGTCGACCAAGTACCGCGTCGGAAAATTATCGGAGCAGTCAACGACAATGTCGTAGGAGGCAAGTGTCTCACGAGCGTTCTGAGGCGTAAGCCGCTTTTGCATTGTCACAACCTCAACTGACGGATTAAGCGCTCGAACCGACTGTGCCGCACTGAAAGTCTTCTCCATCCCCGCACGAGGCGTGTCATGAATGACTTGACGTTGCAAATTCGAGGTGTCGACAACATCGTTGTCAATGAGTCCCAGTGTCCCCACACCAGCTGCAGCGAGATATAAAAGGACTGGCGATCCTAAACCTCCCGATCCGATCACCGCGACTCGTGCATGCTCGATTTTTTCCTGAGCACAGGCGTCAAATCCTGCAAGATTCAGATGGCGGTCATAACGACCATTTTGTGTCATCAAGAGCAACTCCTTGCTGTGTGCATTTTCGCTGGTGAGATTCAGACTTTAGGATTATCCCATGTCGAACTCACACATTACATTTGGTGTCATTACTGTTTCCGACCGCGTCAGCCGTGGAACAGCTGTCGATAAATCGGGGCCGCTGTGCGCTGAACTCCTTGCCACGCACGGCGATGTCGTTTTGACAACGGTTGTTGAAGACGGAATCGAGTCTGTCCAGGGAGCCATCTACGATGCAATGCGACGCGGAGCGTCAATCATCGTCACTACCGGTGGCACCGGAATCACCCGTCGTGATCTGACGCCGCAGGCAGTGAGTTCTCTGTTGTCATTCGAAATCCCGGGGATCCCAGACCTCATCCGACGCAGTTCCAAGGTTGTCACCGCATCTTTGACCCGCTCAGTTGCCGGAATCATCGACGACGGCGACTTGCGTTCCTGCGTCATCTCGTTGCCTGGCTCTCCGAACGGAGTCGCAGAGGGAATCACCGCTGTGGCGCCTCTCTTCGCACATATTGCTGACCAGCTGGCCGACGGCGATCACACAGTTGCCCCTCCGTCGACATCAGCGCCACGCTCTCATGAAAGTGTGACAGCGCAGTTAGCCTTTAACACCGAACGTTCAACAGGCGCAGGGATCGTCACCATCGCTGATGTCAGCGACCAGCCGATTAATTTGTCCGACCTTGAAGCATCTGTCATGGACGACGCTGCCGGCGCAGTATTGGTGTTCAATGGCCGGGTGCGAAATCACGATCTGGGTCGAGAGGTTGACGGTATTGACTACTCCGCCCATCCTTCTGCCAGTGCCACCCTGTCGGACATCGCTCACAAGGTCGCAACCGAGTTTGGTCTCCATGCGCTTGCCGTGCAACACCGAGTCGGCCACCTCAATATCGGCGAAATCGCGCTCGGTGCTGCGGTCAGCGCATCGCATCGCAAAGAGGCATTCTTAGCTCTCGACGCACTGGTGAACCGTGTCAAATGTGAACTCCCCGTGTGGAAAAAACAGGATTTCTCCGACGGAACATCACAGTGGTCTGGGATGGCATAATCACCCTCCAGCGAAGGGAGGAAGAACATCGATCACAGCATTGAGAGGAAGCTGGGTTTCACGAGGAGCGACGCGTCCATTGAGAAGGAACGCGCAGACTCCAAGTTGATGTGCCGCTTGAGTTCCATGACGTTCGCTCAACATCTGTACAAGCTCATCAAGAGTCAGCGCATCAGGCACGTCAAGTTCTTCAACGCTCGTCCCCATCTCCTGTGCGATTCCAGCAAAATATCGAACCTCAATATTCATGTTTCCCTTTCCCTTTCGTTATCCGCCAATTGCACTCATTGGACGACTTGGTGGGGTAAACTCCGGCGTATTAATCCCATGTCCGAAGGGTTTACCCCACATCGTCTGACGCCAAGCATGAGCAATTTCTGAATCGGTTGCACCGGAGCGCATCAGATCGCGCAGACTCGTTTCCTCGTCAGAGAACAAGCAGGATCGCACATTTCCATCCGCTGTTAAGCGAGTGCGATCGCAGTCTCCGCAGAATGGAGCTGTCACCGAACTAATGAACCCAATTTTTCCTGCTGGATGTTCAATGCAGCGATACGATCCAGCAGCCACATCCCATAACTCGGCTGGGGAACTTCCCCGATTTTCCGATGTCGGTGAGAGTTCAAAATGCTGTTCCAGGCGCTCACGAAGTGCCCGGGAAGTAATAACCTCAGAGTTTTGCCATGCCCCTGGAACTCCGATAGGCATAAACTCGATAAAGCGAATGGTCACGCCGAGGCTGAGCCCGAGGAGAACAAGGTCTTCAACGGATTGATCATTGACTCCCGGCATGACAACCGTATTAATTTTGACCGGTGACAGCCCCACCCGGATAGCTTCACGAATACCAGCCATCGCATCGTCGAAACGGTGACGTCGAGTCAAATCAGCGTATTCATTTCCTGTTGCTGAATCGAGAGAAATATTGACTCGCCGCAAACCAGATTCGTGTAACCGGGCAGCACGCTTATCTAGGCCGAGCGCGTTCGTCGTCAAGGAAATATCGATACTGTCTCCCCCTGGCGTGCGCAACGCTGCCGTAGCAGCCACGATATTCTCTAACCCTCGTCGCATCAGAGGCTCACCCCCAGTGAAACGGACGCGCGTCACCCCGAGTTTGCTTACCGCTAAGGTCACCAACCGCACAACTTCATCGTCGGTGAGAACCTCGTCGGTCGGCATGAATTTCACACCTTCGGAAGGCATGCAGTACTGGCACCGAAGATTGCATCGGTCTGTTAATGACACTCGTAAATCGCGTGCCACCCGACCGTAGGAATCGATGAGATCATTTCGACCATTTATTCCAGTCATTGAACCTCCTTTTCACCAGATACTCGACAAAATTTTTCACGCGGAAAAGTCCAGACTAAAACACCTCGACTACTGAATGCCACCGAAGTGCTCCTGAACCGAATAGCGACGCCATATTTTGCCATGACGAAGAATGACCAGATCATGCGCAAGATATTGAGCATCAACCGGATCGTGCGTCACAAGAACCGTCGTAACGTGTGCATGTGAAAGACGCCGTTGAAAACCTTGACGGACACGATCAGTCGTGTGTTCATCCAAGCCAGCAAATGGCTCATCGAGAAGAACGACGTCGGGATCCGTTGCCATGGCACGGGCGATAGCGACGCGTTGAGCCTGCCCACCAGAAAGTTGCCAGCTAGCGCGCTGCGCAAAAGCAGACATTCCAACAAGCTCGAGCTCATGTGCTGCTCGCTCACGTGCCGATTTCCGGTCTTCTCCTCTCGCTCTGAGACCAAATTCCACATTCTTTATCACGTTCAGGTGAGGGAAAAGTAATGGATTCTGTTGAAGTAACACAACGCGGGGATTGCGCCGGTCAAATCGTACTGAGCCGTATGTTGGCTCAATTGTTCCCGCAATAAGCCCCAGTAATGTGGATTTCCCTGACCCATTTGGCCCCATCACTGCCGTCGCAGAACCGGCACTCAGATCGAGATCAATATCAACTGAACGATCTGTGACGCGTGCATCCACCTCAATTGCTGGAGCACTCGTATCGACCTTCCTCATCAGCTCAGGCATATGTGAACTTACGATATCGTCAGAGTAAGAAGGCGCTGGCACTGTTTTATGCGGAAAAGTGCTTGCGATGTTAGCAATCGCAAGCATAAACACAGCGAGAAGAATAAGAACAACGGCTAACGCCAATGCTTGATCGGTATTGACTTCACGTTGAAGATAAATCTCTAACGGCATCGTTCGCGTCACACCTTCGAGGGAACCCGCGAAAGTGATCGTTGCCCCAAACTCTCCCAACGAACGAGCGAAACTTAACGCAAGTCCCGAAACGAGTGCAGGAAACATCAGAGGCAAACTCACTGAGAAAAATGTTCGAGATCGTCCCGCTCCCAACGCCCGAGCTGTCTCTTCATACGCCACTCCTTGAGCCCGCAAGGCACCTTCTAACGACGTAATCAAAAAAGGAAGAGAGACAAAAACCTGCGCAATGATCACCGCGATCGTTGAAAAACCAACAGAGATACCGAGAACATCGAGATATTTACCGAGCAACCCAAACCGTCCCCAGGCGAGCAGCAATGCCAAGCCGGCAACGACAGGCGGGAGAACCATCGGCAGTAAAACCACGATGCGTAACAACCGTGACCACCACTCATGACGTGTTCGCGCCATGACCATCGCAAACGGGACACCGAGAACAACAGTGACAACTGTGGCAAGCAGACATGTCCGCAGTGAGAGCCACAGTGCTTCTTGCGCACTTTGGCTTCCCATCAGCTCCCAAAAACTCCCCCATGGAACGCGCACAATCGCAGCGACCAACGGAATTGTCAAAAACGCCACTGCTAATATCGCTGGCAACACAAGCCATGGCGCGTAAGCAAGTCGACGATGGGAGCGCAGGTAGAAAGAAGCCACCGCTTATTTCGCCACTTTCATAAACCCATACTTTTCCAGAAGTGACTGCCCGGAGTCGCTCAACACCGACTGAATAAATTGTTGAGCTTGCTGCGGATTCGGCGCGTCTTTCGCCACTGCAATCATGTAACGATTGACGACTTCCTGGGAGCGCGGAATTTCAAATGTCATGACCTTGTCACCAGCTAATTTCGCATCAGTTTTGTAGACAATTCCGGCATCGGCTTCTCCGCTTGTCACCTTGCCCAAGACATCGGTCACGGATTGCTCTTCACTCACTGGGTGAAGAGTCATCTTGTTTAACCCAACCAATTTATCCGTTGCTCGTCCACACGGCACCCGCTTGGCACACGTCACGATTTTTCGTCCATCAAGCTGATCATTCGAGAACCCCTCAATAGCTCCGGGATTTGCGCGAGGCACAACGAGAACCAGCGTATTTGAGGTAAAAACCTGAGGGTCGCGGACAAGTCCTTGCTCAAGCGCGTTGTTCATATTCTTTTCATCTGCAGTAAGAAGAACATCCGTGGGGGCTCCACTCGCCATTTGGTCAACTAACGATGAAGACCCGTTAAAATTGAAGCGCACTGAGATTCCTGAAAATTGGGGAGAAAAAACCTGCTGTGAAATATCAGGCATAACGGCATTGAGAGATGCTGCTCCAAACACGATGACGCTGCCGTTGCTCGCTGACGACGCTGAGTGGTCACTACTGGGCTGGCTACAGCCACCTAGTCCCACCGCGACTCCAATCGCGATGAGTATCTTCGATGCACTGACCAATTTCATATAGGCGCCCCTTGCCTTCGCGTTGCGAATACTGCGGCGATCGAACCCGCTCGAACGTCACAATAATTTTTCCAATCGCTCTGCGTCGCTCGGAGAATCGACATCGAGACACCACCGCAAAGCGCCACTCACGTTACCACAGTTCAATGTCGAAAAAACTGAACGCGCACTCGCATGACGAGCAAATTCTAGATGGCGCAAAGAATTCCAGCGGTACAGACCCAACAAATAATTTGGATGGTGGTGATCACTTCCCGGTAACACTCCATCCAGCGAAGGATTAAGGAACCACTCCTGTGTCAGACTCTTCCACATTCTTGGCGACAGCGGAGCGTCACAGGTGAGAAGAGCAACGGTGTCACTATCTGCTAAGGCATGTTGTTGTTCAAGCACTCTGACTGCGGCACCAATTCCAGCTATCGGCCCGCCGAAAGGCGGATCTTCGAGTACTTGGATAATGTGTGCAGGGCACGCTACGTCGCCAGGCGCCACGACAACAGTTGTATGGACGCTGTGCCACGCATGAATTTCAGTAAGTTGGATATCGAGTAGTCGTTTCCCAGCTACGGGATAATCGGGTTTCGATGCGCCGCCTAAGCGCTTTCCTGTTCCACCTGCCAAAATGACAACCGCGTGCGGCAACAGCTCCCCTGTGCCCTGCATCATTACATCCTCAGATGTTGAAGCCAAGGGCACGCAACTGTGCACGTCCATCGTCGGTGATCTTGTCAGGACCCCACGGCGGGAGCCACACCCAGTTGATACGAAAATCATCAACAAGTCCGGCAGTGGCCACAGCCGCTTGCTCCTCGATCATATCGGTGAGCGGACACGCTGCAGATGTCAGCGTCATATCTGCGATCGCAGATTTCCCTTCTAGCGTGATGCCGTACAGAAGACCGAGATCGACGACGTTGATCCCAAGCTCAGGATCAATCACATCGCGAAGTGCTTCTTCAACATCTGCCACTGTGGGCGGGGCTACGTTCTCACTCATCAGTTCTCCTTTGCCTTGAGAGCTTTATCGGTGGCATCGCGAAGTGCCATCCATCCCAGAAGCGCACACTTAATGCGCATGGGAAACTTCGATACACCTTGGAATGCAGAGGCGTCTTCAAGCAAGTCTGCATCCTCAGCAGAGATTGCTGTTCCTTGCTTATCCATCATTGCGCGAAATGTCTCGTAGAGGTGCTCGAACTCGTCAACGGTTTTTCCCTCAACCATTTCGTTGAGAATCGAAATCGACGCCTGCGAGATCGAGCAACCAGAGCCGTCCCATCCGACGGTATCAAAGTGAACGCCGTCGTCGGCAAGTTTTACCTGCATGGTGACTTGATCACCGCACGTGGTATTGACCTGAAACGATTCTCCGTCAGGAGAATCGAGTAGACCTTCGCCATGTCGTTCCTTCGAAGCTTCCAGGATAATTTCCTGGTACATCTGGTCAAGGGCACTCATTTATTTTCCAATCCGAAGAACGGCCGCACTTTCGCCAATGCAACAAGGAAAGCGTCCACTTCTTCTTCTGTGTTATACGCGGCAAAAGAAACACGACTTGATGAGTCGACACCAAAATGCCGGTGAACCGGCTGCGCGCAGTGATGTCCGACGCGAACTTGTACACCTTCCGCATCGAGAACTTGACCGACGTCGTGAGGATGGACTCCGTCAACTGCGAAAGCAATTGCTCCTGCGCGGTCAAACGTCGTCGTCGGACCGAGCACACGCACACCAGGAATCGCCACGATTCCTTCAAGTGCGCGCACTGTCAAAAGGTGCTCGTGAGCAGCAATTTTCTCCATACCAATGGCGCTGAGATAATCAACCGCTGCTCCCAATCCCACCGCTTGCGCGACTGGCTGTGAACCAGCCTCAAATTTTTCCGGAGCCGGCAAGTACGAGGTTTTGTCCATTTCCACGATGGCCACCATCGACCCTCCGAAAAGGAATGGAGGAAGTTGTGTCAACAATTCACGCTTCGCATACAAGCCCCCGATCCCGGTAGGCCCCATCATCTTATGGCTAGAGAAACAGGCAAAATCCACGTCGAGCGCATGGAAATCGACTGGCATATGCGGCACGGATTGGCACGAATCGAGGACAACCAATGCGCCGACGTTATGCGCGGCTTGTGTAATCACCTCTACCGGGCTCACTGCACCTGTCACATTCGAAACATGAGTAAATGCGACCACTTTGGTGTGTTCATCAATCACGTTAAGAGTGGAGAGATCAAGCCGGCCATCATCGGTGAGGCCGATCCAACGAAGATCGGCACCAGTGCGGAAGGCAAGTTCCTGCCACGGCACCAAATTCGAATGGTGTTCAGCTTCGGTCACCACCAGGTTATCGCCCGGTCCAAGCCGAAGACTCTCTGAGCCGCGTCCAAGACTAGCGTTGCCTAGAGAATACGCAATGAGGTTGAGAGCCTCCGTCGAGTTCTTCGTCCAGACGATTTCATCGACGTCGGCTCCCACAAAGCGCGCAACCTTCTCGCGAGCTTGTTCGTAAGCAACAGTTGCCTCAGCCGCTAACTGGTGAGAACCACGTTTAACAGCACCGTTTGAATAGAGCTCAATACGGTTCACTGCGTCAATGACAACCTGAGGCTTTTGCGATGTTGCACCCGAATCCAGGTAGACAAGAGGCTTCCCATCTGCAACAGTACGTTGCAGAATGGGGAAGTCTTCTCGAGGCGCGCACGCTGTCATCAGGCGCGATCCTCACCGTAGTTTTCGTAGCCCTCGGCCTCAAGTTTGTCGGCAAGCTCAGGGCCACCCGACTCCACAATGCGTCCATCAACGAAAACGTGGACAAACTGCGGCTTGATGTACTTCAAGATACGCGTGTAGTGAGTAATAAGGAGAATACCGTTGCCGTTGTTCTCGTGAACTCGATTCACCCCTTCAGAAACAAGGCGCAACGCATCGACGTCCAGGCCTGAATCGGTTTCGTCAAGCACAGCAAACTTCGGCTTGAGTACCTCCATCTGGAGAATTTCAAGACGCTTCTTCTCACCGCCGGAGAAGCCGACGTTGATGTCGCGATTGGCGAACTCGGGATCAACTTTCAAGTCAGTCATCGCCTGGTTCATGAGCTTCACCCACTCACGTACCTTCGGTGCTTCGCCGTCGACCGCTGTCTTCGCTGTGCGAAGGAAATTCGTCACCGACACGCCCTGGACTTCCACCGGGTACTGCATCGCGAGGAAAAGACCCGCGCGTGCGCGTTCGTCGGCAGTCATCTCGGTGACGTCAACGCCGTCAAGCAAAATCTGCCCTTCGGTCACGTGATATTTCGGGTGTCCTGCAATCGCGTAGGCCGTTGTGGACTTTCCTGAGCCATTAGGACCCATCACGGCGTGGATTTCGCCGTCGTTGACGACAAGGTTGACGCCCTTCAGAATCGGCTTCTGGCCATCTTCAGTATCAACCGAGACGTGCAAATTCTTCAGTTCCAGTGTGGACACGTTGTTTTCTTTTCTCTTGGTAGGAATAACTTAAAAATCGATGACGACATCGTCGCCTTCGGTACGAGTCGGATACGTTTTAATCGGAGCCGACGCCGGCGGATTCAGTGCTTGTCCTGATGGGAGCTCGAAGACGGAGCCGTGACGAGTACACTCGATCGTCTCATCCTCGACAAAGCCTTCCGAGATCTTAAATCGTCCGTGACTGCAACGGTTGTCCATCGTGAACCAATGGTCAGATTCGGAATGCACCACAGCAAAGACATGCTTTCCGTTTCCGGTTTCGACAGTGAAGGCATCAACGTCACCGAGAGCGACATCACCAACCTTACACACAACGAGATCTGTCATTACAGCTCACCTGTAAGATTGAGCTCATCTTCGATCTTGGCCATCAGCTTCTCCTGCACGGAGTCGACACCAATCTGATTAATGAGTTCGGCAAAGAACCCTCGTACAACCAAACGGCGTGCCTCATCTTCAGGGATGCCGCGTGCCATGAGATAGAAAAGCTGTTCATCATCGAAACGGCCAGTTGCTGACGCATGGCCTGCACCCTCGATTTCGCCCGTTTCGATCTCCAGATTCGGCACCGAATCTGCACTGGCACCTTCGGTCAAAATCAGATTTCGGTTCAGCTCGTAAGTGTCAGTACCCTGCGCGTCCTTTCCAATGAGAATATCGCCAACCCAGACCGAGTGAGCCTGATCTCCCTGGAGAGCGCCCTTGTAAGCAACGTTGGACTTTGCATTGGGAACATTGTGATCAACGAAGAGCCGGTGCTCCATATGCTGGCCCTCGTCGACGAAGTATGCGCCGAGCATCGTGACGTCACCACCAGGTCCAGCAAAGTCAACGCTGGAGGTGACGCGAATCAGATCGCCGCCGAGAGAGACGACGATGTGTTTGAGCGTCGCGTCACGTCCCACCTTGATTCGGTGAGAGGCAGCGTGCACCGCCTGTCCTTCCCAATCCTGCAGGGTGACAAGTGTTAAATGCGCACCATCGCCAAGGCTGATTTCTACACCTTCAGCAAGTTTTCCTTCGCCGACGTGGTCAAGAATCACTGTTGCCTCAGAATGCTGCTGAGCTTCCACGAAAAGGTGAGCCGGGACGACGCCGTCGGCACCCATTCCACGGAAGGTAACGACGACTTCTTCGTCGATTTTCTTCTCCTGAGGGATCAACAAAACATATGCTTTCTTGAAACTCTCCCAGGTTGTGGCACCGACGCGATCCTCAGGTGGAATAGTGGTTCCGAGGCGCGAATCAGTGCGGTCAACCTCAGTCAGTTCCACGCCGCCACGCGCACTGATCTCGATGTGATCTGCGGTAAAGGAATCGGCAAAGAACTCCTCCATGCGCTCAAGAGGGGTAAATCGCCATTCTTCCTCTGTACCTGCTGGAACACCGTAATCTGCTCCGACGAAAGACAGTGGGCGGTCAGCACGTGATGAGCCAGTATTCTTGAATTCGTCAGCCATCAGCCAACTGCTCCTTCCATCTGCAATTCAATGAGTCGGTTGAGTTCGAGGGCATACTCCATCGGTAACTCACGTGCAATCGGCTCAACGAAACCGCGCACAATCATCGCCATTGCCTCCGTTTCTTCCATTCCACGTGACATGAGATAGAACAACTGGTCTTCGCTCACCTTGGAGACTGTTGCCTCGTGTCCCATCTCGACGTCGTCGGTCCGGACGTCCACGTAAGGATACGTATCTGAACGCGAAATTTGGTCAACCAGAAGCGCATCACACAGCACGTTTGACTTTGAGTGACGCGCATTCGGATTCACTTGGACGAGCCCACGGTAAGCCGCTCGGCCACCACCGCGTGCCACTGACTTGGAAACGATCGAGGAATGAGTATTGGGTGCCATATGCACCATCTTCGATCCCGTGTCCTGATGCTGCCCCTCACCGGCAAAAGCGATAGACAGTGTTTCACCGCGAGCTTGTTCACCCATCAGGTAGACAGCTGGATACTTCATCGTTACCTTTGAACCGATATTGCCGTCGATCCATTCCATCACGCCGCCCTGTTCGACCATGGCACGCTTTGTGACCAAGTTATACACATTGTTCGACCAGTTCTGAATCGTCGTGTAACGCACGCGCGCGTCCTTCTTGACGAAGATTTCGACAACTGCGGAGTGCAGGGAATCACTGGAGTAAATTGGAGCAGTACAACCCTCAACGTAGTGAACGTAGGAACCTTCGTCAGCGATGATCAGCGTACGTTCGAACTGCCCCATGTTTTCCGTGTTAATACGGAAGTAAGCCTGAAGCGGGATCTCGACATGAACACCCTTGGGCACGTAAACAAACGAGCCACCTGACCAGACAGCGGAATTCAGAGACGCAAATTTATTGTCACCGAGTGGGATCGCTGTTCCGAAGAACTCTTCGAAGATTTCAGGATGTTCGCGCAGACCAGTATCCGTATCAAGAAAAATCACGCCTTGCTGCTCAAGATCTTCACGAATCTTGTGGTAGACCACTTCAGATTCGTATTGTGCGGCAACGCCGGCAACCAGACGTTCTTTTTCTGCCTCTGGGATTCCGAGGCGATCGTAGGTTGCTTTGATATCAGAAGGTAGATCCTCCCAGGAGGTTGCGGCTCCTTCTGTTGACTTCACGTAGTACTTGATTGAATCGAAATCAATACCGGAAAGATCCGCACCCCACGTCGGCATCGGACGGCGTTCAAAAAGTTTGAGCGCTTTCAGCCGCTTCTTCAGCATCCACTCGGGTTCTCCCTTGCGTGCTGAAATATCTCGGACGACGTCCTCGTTCAGGCCGCGTCTTGCCTTACTGCCAGCTTCGTCGGAATCATGCCAGCCGAACTGGTAATTTCCGATCGAAGCGATCGTCTCTTCCTGGGACAGAGTTTCCTTCTGCCCCGCAACAGGTTGAGTCATGGATTTCCTTTCCAGTGGCAAATTGCCATGCGGGCGTCAGGCGCCCAGATTTTTCCTTGGAATTCCAAGGGGAACATTGGTCGTACACACGTGAGCTCCGCCAGCAAGCGTCGAGAGCCGCTGGATCGGAACATCAAGTAAATGAGCGAATGCACGTGTCTCCGCTTCACAAAGCCCGGGAAATTGAGCTGCGACATCCTGAATCGGACAGTGCCCTTGACACAGCTGAATAGCGATTCCTCGCGGTCCTCCTGATCGGAGCGACGTTGCATAGCCATCCTTGTTTAAGGAAGCCGCCAGAGCCTCGACACGGCCGATAAGACTGTCAGCTTTCGCTACTACAGGAAGGTACCGCTTGTGAATTTCATTGACCCGGCTACCAACGAATTTCGCAACGCCCTGTTCACCCAGCTCATGCGCAACAAACGCCAATGCCGCATTCGCGATATCAGAATATCCCTCCGCGAGCTCAGCCTGCCCCGCTTGGGTTGCCACATACTTACGAGAGGGACGTCCGCGTTTTGCAGGACCGAGTTTTGGCACTTCGTGCTCAGTAATAAGCCCATCCGTGACGAGCGATGACACATGGCGCCGTACAGCAGCAGGCGTCAGAACCAGTAGTTTCGCAAGATCACCGGCGCTGATCGGCCCGTGTTCGATGATGAGCCGAAGCACCTGGTCACATGTACTGCTGTCACCTAGTTCAGACATGTTCCACCTCCAGCACTTCGTGTTTAGAAAACATTTTTGTTTCTAAAATCGATAAATGCAAGTGCTTGGGTCGTATGTCCCGATAGGTCGAGCGCTAATTAGCCGTCAATGCACGGAAAACCAGCCCCTGACGTAACTGGAATCACTCGAGAAAGGGCACCCTAAGAAAATCGCTGCGCCGCCGCGAGAGCCCCGATAACAAGACTAGGAGACGTCAGCTGACCGGCCAACACGGCGTCGACAACTTCATGTAATGCCACCCACCGTGTTTCGATCTCAACTTCTTCACCTTCGAGGACAAAATCTCGCGGTCTGGAGGTTTTCGAGATGCCCTTCGCCAAGAAAATCGTCACCCGTTCGGTACAAAAGCCTGGTGACGATGCAAAAGAAACGAGTTCTTCCCACGATTGCGCACTTAATTGCGCTTCTTCAGCTAACTCGCGAGCTGCGGTTTCTACAGGAGTTTCACCCTCGTGATCACACAATCCGGCAGGAATCTCCCACATCATTTGTTTCATTGGATGGCGATATTGCCGGATAAGCAAAATTTCGGGGTGCTCCTCATTTCGAAGAGCCACGATTCCCACGGCATCCTGGTGAGTGACGATATCACGTGTAGCCACATCACCATTCTGGAAGCGGATAGTATCATGCCGAACATCGAAAATCGGCGATGATTCTTCTACATGAGTTTCGATGACATGCACGTGATCAGGTGCAAATTGATCGCTCAGTGGATACATGCTGATTACTTCCTTTTCAACGACGCAATTGCGCCCCGGTCAAAATAAAATGCTGCCACACCCCCACCTGCGCAGACGATCAGTGCACCGATGAGCGCTGCAATAATAGCCCCAGATATGCCGCCCATGCTGTGCATCATCCATGTAGTGAGGTACCAAGAAATAGCAGTCACCACGACAATGACCGGGGTTAAGAGAAGAAAAAGCCTGCCGACCCCAGCGATAGACTCTGGTCCAGCTTGCGCTCGGATAGCACGAAGCTGAGCGAACGCTCCCACACACATGCCGATACTCATTGCAGTTCCCACGAGGATCAGGGTAGGTACACGTCCACTGACCCCGATAAGCCAGCCACCTGCCAAACAAACAACAACTCCAAGCCAGGCGACACTATTCGCACGAACAACCTTCCCACCCGCATCAAGTGCATAGAGGACTCGAGCACCATGATAGAGAAGTGAAAATCCGACCAATGAGATGCCCATCGCAACCATTGCTTGTTCAATTCCTGGTATCAAACGTCCAACAGAGATGACGACAGCAGCTGGGCGTGACAGTGCTACCAGCAAAGCTCCAGCGATCAAACCAGCTGCGACAACAAGTCTCGTCGACCGCGCCACGAGAAGATGCGAAAGTTCCCAATCTCCTTTACTGACAGCCGCAGAGATCCGTGGAAAAACAGCAGTTGCAATTGGCACGGCGAGAACTGCATAAGGAACCATGTAGATCGAATAGGCGTAATTATATGCTGCATACGCTCCCACACCGCCAAGTGAATTTGTGGCCATCATAATCGCAATAATGGCGATCTGTTGGGCTGTCAGAGCTGCCAGGCCAGCGCCCGCCAAGCGCACAGTACGCCTGGCAACACCAGGTGGGAAGTGCAACGTTGGCCGAATTTTTACCAGTCGAGTAACAGGGATGAGCTGGGGTAGCGAAAATATGATCACTCCCGCAGTCGTCCCCCACGCTAGAAGAGCCAGATGAGTTGCACTTGGAACGCTACCTAAGGACGAGGTTGCTCCGTACACCACAAATGTCAGTGTGACGATAATGGAGGACAGGAGCGGAGATAAAGCAGGAAGCACAAACCTTCCGTGCGCTTGCAAGACACCCGTGGTAACGACAGAAACACCGTAAATTGGCACCTGAAGAGCGAAGACTCGAAGTAACGATGTGGCAACTTCATGAGCTGAACTACTCGCACCACTCCCTAAGACAACTGCCGAAATAGGGTCAGCGAGCAACGCCACGATCACCGCGATCGGGGTACCAATGACTAATACCCATGTCAACAAAGCGGATACTGTTGTTTCCACTTCGTTTTTCATCCGCTTTGCAAGGAAGCCGGAAATCAGTGGTATCACTGCTCCAGCAAGAGCCCCACCCGCGGCAACCTCAAACAAAACATTCGGGATCGTATTTGATGTGTCGTATGCTGTAGCAACAATGCCATCCGATAGCGCCCACGATTGAGCAAGCTTGCGCACAAGACCCATCAGTCTTGAAGCGAGGGTGAGAAGCGCGATCACCCCGGCCGCTCCCACCACGCTGGCGAGAAGTTTTTTCATGGGCGACCTAGCTGGTCAACGAATCGCAATGGTGCGCATTCGTCGATCACTTTCGAAAATGAAATTTTTTCTGAAGCATAAGTGAGCCCCACGACCCCTGCAGTCACAAGAAAACGCCCGAGCAGTGGCAACCGCTGTGCAGCAGCAACGCCTACTTGAGCTCCCAGAGCATTTGCTCCTAAGTCCCCCAACATCGTTGTCCCAGCGAGATCTGTTGGTAGTGACGCAACTGATGTCCCCACCACACCAGCTGCAGTTTTGTTCCCTGCAACTGCTAACGGAGTCGATACAGCCAAGGCAACCTTGAGCGCACGTCCAGGACGCAGATCGAAAAGATTAAGGAGATTCGCCATGCCCGCGATGAGCACTGTGTTCACTCCTGCATCCACAGCGCGTGAGATGCCTGTGGAGCGCGAGGAAATCAACCATCCTGCGACACCCGCGCCCATCCCCACACCGAGAATTTTCACCGCCCCAGAAGTAACTTCGCCGCGTGAAAGTGCACCTAAGTGTCCTTTGAATCCTTTGCCTTTCGCCCCGAAGGACTCTTCAAGATGGTCGTCAACATAGCCTGCACATGCACCCGTAACACTTGCAATGAGCGCCGGAGCTGATGCCACAGCACCACTCGACGCAATGGCTCCAGTTGCGGTTGCTAGACCACCTGTCAGCGATACCGTCGAACCCGAAAAAGACGTACGATCCCACGATGGCCTACGAAGTTTTGTCAAAGCAACGGTTGCCAGCCCAGTCACGAGCGCACCGACGAAAGCTGGACGCATCACTTTGCATCCGCCTTTGACGTTGCCTCTGGAGAAGGCACCTTTTCCAGCGGACCGACAGCAGCAGAGACGCCGTCGTCGAATCCAAGGTTTACTTCTTTACCAGCAAACTCCTGGACGAGTGCAAGAACCACGTTGAGTTGCGAAACCGTTAATGTCGGTGAATCAACTGTCGATGCCTTGCTCTTGGCCTCTCGTACGACGCGGGCCACATCATTTGCTGAATCTGCGGCGCCGAAGACAACCGTTGGAGCTTTCGTCGCAATAATCTCAGCGACACCCGCCAGTGCCTTGGCGTCATACTCCATCTGTGCCTTTTGCTCAGTACTCATCTTATTGACAGTGCCTGGTAATTCCGTGTCGGCGGTGATGATCACTACGGCATCTGCCTTAGTTCCAAGGTCATCGAGTGTGACAAGTGGAGTTTTGGCACCGGTCAGAAGATTCGGAAGGTCAGCATTCGCTGGGTCTTTAGTACCTGAAATGACGACTTGGGTCAAAGCGGCACCAAGAATGGTATTCGGGTCTTCGGCCTCGGGTTTACTGACCACGTAGCTCTTGACCTGTGCAGCAAATGCCGTACGGAAAGCTGTATTTGCCGACGATGTCCATGTCTCATTGACATTCATTGTACCGGTGATCTTTGCCCCAGCTTTGGTCACGGCATCACGTGCTTGGCTGACGATGTCATCTTGTGCACCCGGAAAGACAACAAACGCAACTGATTTACCTACGAGCGCATCTTGAGACAGAGAGGGAATCAGTTGTGCCATCGCTTGATTTTGAGCATCTTGAGATTTTGTCAACGCCTCATTCTGTGAAGCGAGGGTGGCATTAGCGTCAGACAGCGCCTCAACACGATTCGACAGTGCAGTACCAATCGAGTTTTGCAATGGCCCGGCTCCCAGAATCACTCCGATAGCGAGTGCTAAGAAAACTGACACCAAAGATACGAGGTGGTAACGAAAATCAACCATTGAAATCCCCTTAAAAAAGATGAGTGATCCAGCGTGCGAAATCGCTCCACCACACGCTTACAAGCTTGAAAAGAATTTGTCCTGCATCGGTTACCGATAACGCCGCGGCTATCGCCACGACGCCAGCGATCAGCAGGGTTGCAATCTGCCAATTCGAAATACGTGAACGATAGAGTTGGGAGACTCCCTTGGCATCAATCAGTTTCGATCCGATCTCCAGACGCGTGAGGAAGGTCGAGGCCATCCCCGCACGTCCTTTATCGAGAAACTCAATCAAAGTCGAATGAGTTCCAACCGCAACGATGAGTTCCGCGCCTTTGTCGTCTGCCAACAACATTGCAATATCTTCGGATGTACCCGTTGCAGGGAACACAACATGGTCGATACCCAAATCCTCCATGCGTTTCTTCCCTGGCGCTCGTCCATCGCGATATGCATGCACCACAATCTCCGCACCGGAACGAAGCGCCTTATCTGAAACGGAGTCCATATCACCAACGATCATATCCAAGGGATATCCGGCCTCAAGAATGGCGTCGGCTCCTCCATCGACTCCAATCATAACTGGCCGATATTCGCGGATATAAGGTCGTAACGCTTGTAGATCCTCTTTGTATCGGTATCCGCGGACAACCACGAGAGCATGCTTATGCTCAAATGAAGTCCGCACATCTGGCACGCCAACACCGTCAAGAATGAGGTCTTGTTCTTTCTCGACATATTCCATCGTGTTCGTTGCAAAGGCCTTCAGTTGGGTTGCCATCCCAGCCCGAGCAGCTTCCATCGCTGCAGCATTTGATTGTTCGGTCAGAAGGTCGCCCTCCGCAATCAGAATGTCGCCCACGTACACTGCGCCGTTATTTGTGACGCGAACTTCGCTCCCCTCTTTGATATCCATGACCGACGGGCCGAGGTTATCGATTAATGTCAGTCCGTGAGCTAGGAGGATGCCTGGTCCAAGATTGGGGTAACGACCAGATGTAGATTTTGCAGCATTCAGCACAACAGAAGGGCCACAGTCAACGAGAGCCTCCGCAGAGACTCGATCGAGATCCTCATGATCGATAATTGCGATATCTCCGCGCGCCAAGCGCTTCGTGAGACGCTTCGTCCGAGAATCGACACGTGCGGAACCATGCATCTGGGAATCGCTTCCCAACGAGATCAGTTTACGTCTGAACACCATGCCCCCATCATGGCACAATCGCGCCTGCGAGTAGTTCAGCGGCGTGCGCGCGTGCCGCTTCTGAATCGGGTTGCCCAGAGAGCATCCGCGCTAGTTCAATAACCCGTTCTTCCCCGTTCGTGATGCGAACGTCGGTCGAAACTGTCGCTGACATAGACTTACGAACAACAACCTGACAGTGTGCATATGCAGCGACCTGCGCCAGGTGAGTTACAACCAAAACTTGATGATGCTGGCCTAATTTGGCTAAACGTTCACCCACAGTAATCGCTGTACTTCCGCCTATTCCTGCGTCAACTTCGTCGAAAATAAAAGTTCTTTCGCCCTCGTGTGATTGGGTAGCGAGTGAGACTTCGAGAGCAAGCATAATACGTGACATCTCACCACCCGAGGCGCTGGTTGCAAGAGGAAGTGCGGGTGAACCACGATGGGGCTGTAACAAGAACTCACAATCTTCCAGACCGTGTGGTGCAGGTTTCTCACGTGGCTTGAGCCGAATGTTAAATGTGGCATCTTTCATGGCCAAAGAATGCAATTCGCGGGTAACCAGCTTAGAAAGTTTCACTGCTGCATGTTCACGTTGTGCTCGCAGGGCAAACCCTGCATCTTTAAGCTTGGCGACAGCAGCGTTATAGTTTCCTTCGAGTTCCTCTTCCATAATGTCTGGATCGACCAATGCTTGAAGACGAGCGACCGCACGATCACGTTCGGCCAATACTTCAGGAATTGTCATGGCAAGATCACGTTGAAGACGTGTGAGGTCAGCGCGGCGAGCATGAATCTTATTCAGCCGCTCAGGGTCTGCAGAAAGTTCAGAAATTTTGCTACGTACGTGAGCAGCGATATCAGCCACTGTTGACATCGAATTGGCAAGTTCAGTGGCCAGTTGGGACAATGTGGTGTCATCGACACTTGCACGTTGAAGTTCATGACGAGCGAAGTCCAACCGGCTCAGAGCCCCGTCTTGAACATCGTCAAGCGCTTTGACAGCCCCACCCATCGCTTCACGTAACGATTCGATATTTTCAAGTTTAATAGCCTCTGACCGAAGGGTTTCCTCTTCACCTTCGTGCGGATCGAGTGTCTCTACTCGTTTTACTAAAGCTTCGAGCGAGAGACGTTCCAGTCCTGACGCACGAGCATCCTGACGAAACGCTTTGAGCGCATCACGTGCTATTTTTGCCGCTGTCCATGCTTCATCATAAGCTCTGCGGGACTCCTGTAATTGCTCACCACCGAACGCATCGAGAGATTCAAGTTGTGCGGATTGAGATTTCAGCCGGATCTGGTCACTTTGTCCATGCACAGTCACCAGGTGTTCCGCAATTGTTGCCAGAAGGGAAGCTGGCACAGCTTTTCCGCCAGCGTATGCTCGCGAACGACCGCGTGAGGGAATCACACGAGACACGTAAATGATGGCTTTGTTGTCCTCGATATCTACCTGGCCTCCCGCGCCAGTAACGAGAGAGACCACCGGCGAATCGACAGCCGCCAAAAATACTCCGTCAACTTGTGCAAATTCTGCACCGTTACGCACACGCGAGGGATCTGCTTTGTGCCCCATCAAGAGTGCAAGTGAGGTAAGAGCCATGGTTTTACCTGCACCAGTTTCACCTGTAATCGCAGTCATCATCTGCGTCAACGTGAGTTCTGCAGATTCAATCACGCCGAGGTTTGAAATCGAGACGCGTTCAATCATCCGTGTTCATGCTCCTCCACCCTGAGACAGGAAGGTGAAATTTCCTGACCAGACGAGATGAGAACGGAGAATCATTCAAACGGGCTAAATAGACACGTTCACTCGAATGACGTGCTTCAATCTGCGCACCGTCTCCGAGGTCAATAAAACGTCGACCATCGCACCAGATGACTGCATTCTGTGAGTATACCTGCACCTGGATCACTGAATTTGGTCCGACAACAAGTGGCCGTGTAAATAATGCATGTGCTGCGATCGGGTTAAAAATCATCGCCTCGACGTCGGGCCAAACAATTGGCCCTTGCGCAGAAAAGTTGTACGCTGTCGATCCTGTCGGAGTCGAGATCAGTGCTGCATCGGCGTTATAAGTCGATAATCCGCGACCATCAACGCCCATTCCAAGATTGATTGTGCGTGCATTATGCGCTTTTTCGATCGAGGCTTCATTCACTGCCCATTCACGAGTGACTTGGCCATTAGCCAAAGTGATATCAAGATCGAGTGTCATGCGGTCTTCAATAGTCCACCGATGTTCAATAACATCGGTAATGACTTCGTCCATCGATGACGGCTCCGCTTCTGCTAAAAACCCAACATGTCCGAAGTTAATGCCAAGGATCGGAACTTGCGTCCCACGCGTCAGCTCTGCACCACGCAGGATCGTCCCATCTCCACCAGCAACCAGCAGAAGTTCAGCATCGACGACGTCGGAGGTGCATTGAGCGTCCACAACGTCGATTCCCGCCGACACAAGCCGATCCTTCGCTGCTGCGGCGCGACATAAAGCGTCCTCACGCCAGCCGTGTGTCAAGAGAGCAATTTTTCTCATTCCGTCACGTCCTTGTGTACGCCTCCAGCTGGCCCAGCATCGATCGCATCATCAATGGCACGATCGAGGTCATCGCCGAGAAGATCTTCGCCTTCTTTTCCCATATAGAGGAAGTATTCAACATTTCCCGCTGGGCCGGGTAGCGGTGATGGAGCAACTGCCCGCAACCGGAGGCCTGCCTCACGAGCAGATATCGCTACCTTCTTCACCGTCTCATGGTGGTGTGCCAAATTGCGGACTACTCCCCCATGGCCGAGACGATCCTTGCCAATCTCAAATTGTGGTTTGACCATCAGCACAAATTCAGCATCGTCCGAAGATACATTGACGAGTGCAGGAATCACCAGCGTCAAAGAGATAAATGAAAGATCGCCAACGACGAGAGATGGAGCTGGTGCTATAACAGCTGGATCGAGGGTACGAACGTTGGTACGTTCAAGCACGTCAACACGCGGATCTTCACGCAGTTTCCACGCGATTTGTCCATATCCAACATCCACTGCGACAACGGATGCAGCTCCCCGTCGCAGCAAAACATCCGTGAAACCACCAGTGGACGCCCCTGCGTCGAGAGCACGCACTCCTTCGACACGCGGCCCGCCTTCGCCCAGGTAGTCAAGAGCACCAATCAGCTTGTAAGCACCGCGTGATGCATAGGAGGGTTCTATACTTTCTTTCACAACGATCGCTTGAGCGGGATCCATTTGCCGTGCAGGCTTCACAACTTCCACTTTGTCGAGGAAAACTCGTCCTGCACCAATAAGTT
Organism: Arcanobacterium sp. (ex Cirak et al. 2026); assembly: GCF_053585065.1. Taxonomy (NCBI): domain Bacteria; kingdom Bacillati; phylum Actinomycetota; class Actinomycetes; order Actinomycetales; family Actinomycetaceae; genus Arcanobacterium; species Arcanobacterium sp. (ex Cirak et al. 2026). Next base: position 2,875 of record NZ_JBQJCE010000010.1, on the reverse strand, counting down.
CTGCTGCTTCTCTACGTGACTTGGCAAGTCCGCGGCGAACGAGTTCAGCATCAACACGAATGAGCTTCGCCATCAGATCCGTGCCTTTGCCAACTCATGAGAAAGTGCGCGGTGGATCTCCTCAAGGTCAGCAATTTGTTGATCGCGTGACTTGGTCTCCAGCATCTCAAGTTTAATTCGCGGGTCAACCGCTGGTTTTGCCTCACTCATTAATCCTCCTCAGATGCCATTGTACCCTGCGGGCGCAAAGCACCCGCAGGGTTTATCCACAGGTTAGCGGACAGCAATAACTCCAGGAATCAAATTCGGATCAAGATGGATCCCTCGATCTTGTGCCTCCCATGCAGCACTTGCGGCTGCGCGATATTGTGCATGAGTCAACGAGTCTCCAATTGGTTCACCATCGATAATCACGCGCTGATCAACTACTTGTGCCCGTGCACCGTCGCATATCCAATTCTCGCCATTTTTGGTGACTTCACTGAATGCGATTCCAAGATCACGAAGATCGCGTGCAAGTACACGCGGGCGTGACTCTTCTTTAGCGAGCAAGACATCACGAACCTGCGATACCCCAGTGAGCACATGAACAGAGATAATTCCTGCTGCATTTGCACCAATAATATCCGTATCCAGTCGATCACCAATCGCAATTGGCGAAGTTAATCCGGTGCGAGACACCGCTAGCTGATACATATCAGGTGCAGGCTTACCAGCGCTCAATGGCGTGACGCCGGTTGCATTAACAACTGCAGCGACCAAGGAACCATTTCCAATTGTTTCGCCGCGTTCGCGGGGCATTGTGGCGTCCAAATTGGTAGCAACATAGACAGCACCCTGTCGTATCGCCAACGCAATCTCCGAGAGCTCAAGCCAGCTCACATGCTCAGCAAATCCTTGCAAAATAGCCGAAGGATGATCATCAGCGCTCGTAACGACTTCGAAGCCTGCTTCCCGAAGCGCTTCAAATACACCGTCGCCGCCGACGGCGAGCACCTTTGATCCGGATGGAACGTGCTGACTAACTTGCATAACACCAGTTATTGCGGTGTTAATAACATCCTCGAGGGATGTCGGAATACCGAGTTCGGTCAAGTGTTCCGCAACTTTTGCCGGTGGACGCGATGAATTATTCGTTACATAAACTGGCCGAACACCGCGTTCCTTCGCCGCAGCAATCCCCTCAGCAGCATAGGGCGCTACTTGTTGTCCAAGGTAGGCCACGCCATCAAGATCGGTGAGCATCAAATCCGCGATATCGTTGAGAGCTGGGCCTGCATACTGTTGTGTCATGGTGTTCATACCCTCACTGCTCGTCTTCATTGAGATCAGTTTCTTCAATAGCCTCGTCTGCTAACGGCGCATCCTCGAGATCGTCATCGTCGAAATCATCTCCTGCGAAGTCGAGATCGTCCGTATCCTCCTCTTCAGAGGCAAGTGGAGTATGGAGATCCTCATCCTTCATATCATCAAGGACATCATTCAAGTCATAAACGTCAACTTCGTCAGATGTCTCATTGTCGGCATATTTTGCACGCAACTGGGCGGCTTCCTCAGCTCGTCCGAGTTCCTCAAGACGATCGGCCTTAATTAAATTCGCGCGTACAGCAACTTCGTGAGGAAGGTTTGTAATCTTCAGTTTTTCCATGACTGCAAGTCCTCCCTCGGAATCACCGGTCTCAGCACGTGCTCCAGAGACCACGAAGGCCAACTCTACCTGTGCTGCAGGTTCGAGCCGATTCATTGGGATGCCTTCGATAAACCGAAGGGCTTTCTCCGGACGTCCCATACCACGCTCGGAGTCCGCTTCAAGTGGAACATGCTGGTAGTCATCACTCATACGACGATACGTACGCAACTCGCGTAATGCTTCTGCGTAACGCCCGGTCATGTAGGCAGTAATACCGAGAGCCTCGCGGACAATATCAATACGAGCTGCAGTAACAAAAGCCGCCTTAGCATGCTGATATGCAATTTCAGGATCAATATCAACCATCTCTCCAGCATAAGCAAGATGACGAGCAACTCGATGAGCGTTCTCAACGTTTAGAGAGTTCAGCCGACGGTACGCCGTGGGGTCGAGAGATTCAAAAGTAATCGATTCTGGGACTTCAAGTTCCGTAGTAGGAAGTTGCGCATTCTCACGACGATCACGGCCTTGACCGCGTTGTGACTTCGACTCAAAACGGTTATCCCGTCGGTCATCACGGTCATGACGACGATAACCACCACGACGATCATCACGACCATAACCGCGATCATCACGCCTAAACCCACGATCCGAACGCTCCCCGCCACGGAACCCACGATCACTATCATCCCGACGGAACCCATCCCGTCGGTCATCACGGTCATGACGACGATAACCACCACGACGATCTGAACGGTCATTATGACGTGATTCTGATCGGTAATCAGAAGAATTGTCGCGTCGCCACTGACGTTGGGAATTGCTCCGCCGTTCTGACGCTGATTGCCAACCGGAGGATGACCGCTCGCGACGGGAAAAGTGTTCATTATTGTCGTAATGGTCGGCCATTTTTACCTCACGGTTCAATTGTTAATCAGAAAACAGGTGCACCAAAGATGCAAAAATAAGTCTAACGCTGGCAGCGCAAAAGCTAAAACACGCTGCCATAATTCACATAAACAATAGCGCGGAGTTTTACACCAAAATGTTTTTGTTTTGGGTGTGGGTGTGGCCCCCGTGTTCCCCCCCCCTTTGTGGTCTTCTTTTCTTTTTCTGTGTTTGTTAACAAGAAAAGAAGAGAGGGGGTGGGGGGGGTGGGGGCCAGTGACTGTGAATATGGGTTGACGGCGGTGTCCTACTCTCCCACACCCTCACGAGTGCAGTACCATCGGCGCTGGTAGGCTT
>NZ_JBQJCE010000009.1:0-95069 GCF_053585065.1 Arcanobacterium sp. (ex Cirak et al. 2026) | reverse complement strand
CTCTCAATTAAATAATGGGCGATTGGCGCAGCTGGTTAGCGCGTTTCCTTGACACGGAAGAGGTCGCTGGTTCGAGTCCAGTATCGCCCACGATAAAGTCCGAAGGTAGATCTTCCCTTCGGGCTTTTTCTTTTTAAAGCCCAGGACAAATACCATTCGTTGTTCATGCGCGTCGAATTGATTCAACCACTTGTTTTGTGAGATTTGTTGTGTTGCCTCGCCCGGGTGACATCCTGTTTAATTAGGGTATGCTAACTTTCTCGAAAAATATGACGCGTGGTATGAGCCAATTCAGGTCGTCGATGCCTGCTGTCGCTATGTTCCTTGCCCTTTTCGCCCTACTCGCGGGTCTGGCCGGGTGTTCTGGACAGAACAATGCAACACATACCTCGTCGGCAGCAGAGAAAGCTCACCAGATGCGAGTTGTCGCACTTGACTGGCGATACGAAGAAATCCTCCACGCACTAGGCGTGCAGCCTGTGGGCATCGTTGAAATCGGAAAATCCCAGGCTCCCACCACTTTGAAAGGAAAGCTTGACGGCATTACTTCAGTTGGACAGGCGAAACAACCGAATCTTGAGGTGATTCAGTCCCTTTCTCCAGATCTGATCTTGGCAAGTCCAACTCGCCACGGCGCAATCATAAAACAACTCAAGGAGATTGCTCCGACAGAGGCATATTCTGATGCTCGTTACACTGATGTTTTGGATGCGATGGATAAGATCGCATCCAAACTCGGGCGTGAAGAAAAGGCACAGGCAGTGCGCGAGCGGCTGATGAATAAGATCGCCCTCGCTCGCAAGAAGGTCGCACCGGGGAGTCGAACAGCCTTGGTCGGATGGTCGAAAAACACCCTGTATACCTGGGTCAAAGATTCATTCGCCGGCTCGCTCCTGACAGCAGCAGGCTATGAATACGGTTACAACGGAGAGAAATCAGCCCTCGAATCGAAGACAGACGTAGCTGAGCTGACCGGAGATAAACTCCCGGCGATGAAACTCGACACGCTCTACCTCTACAACGACACAAAGGGTTTCCACGAAAGTCCCTACGGCGGCGTCGTGAAGAACATCGTCGACGTCGATCAAGACACTTGGTCACGCTCACGCGGCCCGCTTGCTGCCGAAGCGATGATTGATCTTATCATCGCGACCAAGTAACCGTGTCTTCGATTCGTAGCACACGCTCTCAAAGCGGAAACAGACTCTATTGGGCTGTCCTTGTTGTGTGCATGGTAACGATAGCTGGACAAGGGATATGGCAGCTGGCGGCAGTTGTTCCTCCAGAACAAGCACCGTGGTTGTATGACGAAGTCTGGCGAGTCACTCGAGATCGCCTTATTGCTTCACTGGTTATTGGCGCTGCTTTGGGAGTATCGGGAGTCCTGTTGCGTACTGCAACGGGGAATTACCTTGCCGATCCGCAGATCGTGGGAGTCAACTCTGGTGCGGCTTTCGGAGCCGTTGTCACAGGTTTTATTGTGGGGTCGACGTCGGCTACCTGGTCGCTTCTTGGTGCGCTGGGCGGGGCGGTTATTGCCTCGGTTCTGACAATTTCTTTGAGCATGCATGGAAGCTCGCCGGTGCATGACGGCACAAGTGCTGTACAAAAGATGGTTCTTCTGGGGCTTGCCGTATCTGCGCTTTTCAGTGCGCTGACATCGATTCTTTTGGTTCTCGATGAAGCGCAGTTGGGGACGGTGCTCGCCTGGCTCAATGGACGCCTTGGCGGGGTTCGGATAGGCGACGTGACACCAGCGATCTGCGCACTTATCGTCATTTTTCCTCTATGCGTGGTGGCCGGACGTGCATTCGACGTCCTCACCACCGGAGATTATCTGAGTCGGGCTGTAGGGGCGAACCCGGCGGTTATCCGCCATATCAGCATTATTTTCGCTGTTGTGTTGACAGCGACATGTGTTGCCGCAGCCGGACCGATTGGTTTCTTGGGTTTGTTCGCCGCCACTGTTTCAGTCAACATATGCGGGGTGAATCATCGGCGTGTTTTTATTCTGGCGGCATGCATCGGCGCAGTTCTCTTGCATACTGCAGATTCAGTGGCTCAATATCTGTGGGCGCCGGCTGAGACTCCCGTCGGTATCGTGACGGGAATGGCAGGTATCCCACTTCTTCTGTGGGGGATCCACCATGGGGGATCCACCCGGAAGCAGAAAGGCCAGTGGTGACACAGATATCGCGACGTTTCATCGCAGTGTTTTTCATAGGAGTTGTGCTCTTAGTCCTCGCCTGTGTGGTGGGTCTTGCTATTGGAGCGGTGGACAAGCCCCTCGACGAAGTCGTCGCAGGTGTTCTCGCGGGAGATGATCTGTATTGGCGCTACCGTATGCCTCGAGTGATGGTTGGTGCTCTCGCTGGGATAAGCATGGCGGTATCAGGATGTCTTCTCCAGATAGCATTGCGCAATCCTCTTGCTTCACCCGATACTCTCGGGGTCACAGCAGGAGGCGGGTTCTTTGCAGTTGTGGCGCTTCTCGGCTTCGGTACACTCCCAGCGAGTCTATTGACGCCTATTGCGTTTGTTGGAGCAGTTGTGGGAGCAGCTGGCGTTTTTATTGCCAGTGGTCGATCGGCTACCGATCCGGCGCGTTTAGCGTTGACCGGAGTTGCCGTCTCAGTCGGCTTGGGGACAGCTACCCAACTTCTGTTGGTTCGTGCGGCACCTGAAGCCGGCGCAGCGATGACATGGCTCAAAGGATCGCTCTATGCCAGAACGATTGACGATGCGATCACGGTTGCACCCATCATTGCGTGTGGATGTGTCGGTGCTGCGGTATTTGCTCGACATTTCAACGCATTGATCCTCACCGACTCAACGATGCGGGGTGTCGGCGTTGCACCGGGGCGTCTGCGATTGGGCGCCATTGCAATTGCCGTTGTATGTGGGGCTGCGGCTGTCAGCGCTGCTGGAGTTCTCGGTTTTGTCGGGCTACTTGTTCCTCATGCGGCAAAGCTCTTGGTAGGGCAGGATCTTACGAGACAAATTCCGGTGGCGGCTGTCGGCGGAGCAGCACTCGTGGTCGGAGCTGACGCCGTCGGGCGTTGGGCATTTGCTCCCACGGAGATCCCGGTCGGTGCTGTGATTGCTTTGGTTGGGGCGCCGTACTTTATCTCTTTAGTCATGCGTGTGACGAAGACAGGAAGGGCGTAATGATGATGAAAAATTCAGGTACAGCCTTGCGGTGTGCCCATGTATGTGCTGGATACGGGGCTGAGCTTGTACTTCACGATGTCAGTTGTGAAATTCCTGCTGGCAAAGTAACAGCTCTCATCGGCCCCAACGGGTGTGGTAAGTCGACACTTCTTAAAGTCTTGGGAAAGCAATTGTCTCAGAGCGCGGGAACAGTTGAGATGGCAGGTGAGCCAATTGCTTCTCTCACGGCTCGTCAATTTGCGCGCAGTTTGTCTTTCCTCCCCCAACAACCGACAGTTCCTGAAGGTATGAGTGTTCGTGAGCTCATTGCCTTTGGGCGGTATCCCTATACGGGTGCGTTCGCAAACCTGAAAGACGCTGACTATCAGATCATTGACGCTGCCGCTCGGCAAACAGGAGTGGAGCACCTGCTTGACCGCTCAGCAGTCACGCTCTCGGGCGGACAACGTCAGCGGATGTGGATCGCCATGACGCTCGCTCAACGCACTGACATTATGTTGCTTGATGAGCCGACGACGTTCCTTGATCCTGCCCATCAACTTGCGGTTCTTGATTTGGTACGTGAGCTGAATCAGGAGGGGCACACAATTGTCATGGTGGTTCACGACATGATCCACGCGGCAAAGTATTCAGATTATTTGGTGGTGATGAATGAGGGGAAAATTGTTGATCAAGGTCCGACCCAATCAACGTTGGATTCACGGTTGATTGATCAAGCATTCGGTCTGGCAAGCATGATGGTGACGGATCCCGTGACGGGGCGAAATCTTCCAGTTGCTTATGCAACATCGCACTCTCAGCACCTCGTTTAACAACAATATCCACAGGATATGAGAAGATCAGTGCCAATATTTCTCATGATGCGCACACAGGGGGAAAACCATGGGGCAATTAGTGCTGCGGGAGTTAACGAACAGAGATGAACTCGCCGCACGAAACGCTCACCGCATCATGAGTCAGGAGAACTTCGATTTTCTCTTAGGCGACTCCTCTCTGCCATGGCCCGAATTTCTTACTCAAGTGGCGCAAACAAAAATAGGCGAGAATTTGCCAAGCGGATACGTTCCCGCCACATTCATGGGTGCGTTCTACAACGGCGAGCTCATTGGGCGAGTCAGTATTCGTCACGAACTGAACGGCTACTTGCTCGCATTCGCTGGCCATATCGGATACGCCGTGCTGCCAGAGCACCGTCGGCGTGGTTATGGAACCAACATGCTGGCTCTCGCCGTGGACTATTGTGCACGCGAACTTGGGCATCAACGCGTACTTGTGACGTGTGCCGAGTCAAATCTCGCATCGCGTCGTGTCATCGAAGCCAATGGAGGCGTGCTTGAGAACACGTCAGATCTTGAGGGAGAAAAGATACGCCGATATTGGGTGGAAACCGTCAGTTCTCCGCGCCCGCAATGAATGCTCGGGTGCCGTCGTCGGTGGCCACGTCAATCGAACCGTATGACAGAGAACCTGAATCCAGAGTCTCAAGCAGTGTGAGGCAGCGAAGCAATGTCGATTTTCCTCCACCTGAAGGGCCAATAACGGCCACAACTTCACCTTCGGCCATATCAAAATCGATGCCGCGAAGAACATCTTGTGATCCGTACTATTTGCGTGCATTGCACACAAAGACAACAGACATTTTCACACCATCTCGTAGTTGTAACGTTTTTCGATTCTTCCCAAGGCGATCTCGACACCGAAATTGACCACCCAATAAATGAGACCGGCCAACATAAACGGCATCATCGAGGCCGTTGCGGCGGCTTGGGCTTTTGCCACCGAAAACATCTCGAGAATTCCGAGAGAGAAGGCAAGGGAGGTATCTTTAATCAAGGTGATCACTTCATTGCCGGTAGCTGGCAAAATGCGTTGGATCATCTGTGGGAAGATGATTCTTTTGAATGCGGCGGGGCGTGTGTATCCCAAGACAACGGCTGCCTCCCACTGCCCACGCGGAATTGAACCGAGACCGGAACGGTAGATTTCAGCAAAATATCCTGCGTAATTGAGGATAAACGCAACGGCAGCGGCGATAAATTTTGAGTGTGAATTGAGCTCGATACCGAACACGTAATACGGGGCAAAGTAGATTGCGAGCATCTGGAGCATGAGCGGAGTGCCTCGCATAATCGAAATGTAAATACGTGCAATCCACCGAAGGAACATATTTTTGCTCATTCGCGCGAAGGCGATCGGAATGCCGAGAGGTAGAGCGCCGACGAGCGTGAGGACAAAAAGTGCGATCGACAGTCCGAGCCCTTCACACAGGCCGATCAACATCACGGAAATAGACATGGAATTCTCGTTTCGTTCGTCAGCATGTTATTTGAGCAGCCAGTTTTCCCAGGCCAGGCCATCGTGGGCATATTTTTTCGCAATGCGTTGGGCAGTCCCATCGGCGCTCATTTCACGCAGTGTTTGAGTCACTGCGTCGGCGAGTGCTGTCCGGCCTTTTTTGAAGGCGACGACGTAGTGTTCGCTCGACAGCGGGTCGGCCAGTTTCACGTAGGCGCCGGGGTTTGCTGCCATGTGGAATTCAGCGATCGACAAATCACAGGCGACGGCGTCGACAGCACCAGATTCGAGTTCCATAAAAGCGGTGTTGTAATTATCGCGTTCCTGGAGGGAAGCGAAAGTATCAGCAAGTGCTTTTTGATTAGTGGAGAGAACATTGAGTGCAGCTGAATCAACTTGGGTCACGACATTCTTGCCAGCGAGTGCCCGAAGAGAGTTGATGGCAGAGCCCGCTTTAACGATGACGACCTGGCCATTGAGCATATAGGGATCAGAGAAAGTGTATTGATCTTCGCGCCCTTCCTTGGTGAATCCGTTCCATATCGCGCTGATTGCGCCAGTATTGAGCTCTGCGTCCTTCGTATCCCAGTTGATGGGTTGGGCAGAGAAACGCCACCCGTTTCGCCGGGCGACTTCTGCCGCGAGATCGAGGTCAAATCCGGTGTAGTTCCCGTCGTTGCCAAGATATCCGTAGGGTGGATATCCCTGGTCGAAGCCGACGGCAAATTCCATTCCGGCCTGTGGTGTGGGGTTCAGGGTCGCCGGTTGCCCGCATCCGCTGAATGTGAGCAGTGCAAGAGCGGCGAGTGAGTATATTTTTTTCAGTGTCATCAACATTCCTGACAGCAACAGAGGGTGAAAGAAAGTCGCGCCGCGATTAGTGAAGAGCGCATGACGCTGGGATGTCAGTTGGCGTGTCGTGAAGTTTGTGATCCGAGGCGAGCGAGCACCGCTTTATACCCGCCGGCGCCGTAGTGCAGTGCCTTATTTACGCGTGCAATCGTGGCTGAGGAAATGGCAAGAGTATCGGTGACTTCCTGGTAGGACGCGCCGTCGTCAAGCATTCTGGCCGCTTCGAGACGCTGTGCCATATCCTGAATTTCCCGAATTGTGCACAGATCCTCAAGTAGGGCGTACACTGCATCGGCAGACTCAAGGCGTGAGAGTGCATCGGCTAACTGAGCGATTTTGCGTTCCACTGTGTGCCTTCCATACTGGGGAAGGAATTGAGGTTGAGGTAGGCCTTCCCAATACCGACACTTTAGCACTTTAGTGAGGTGAAGTGCAAGTGTGTGTAAATCGAGACTCACAACGTCAGGGTGAGGAAAGAAAAATATTGGTGGCGCTAGTTATCGCCAGCGCCACCAATAAGTGGCAATTTAGCATTCAACGATTGAGACGGGAATGCCAGCATGTACCGCAAGGCCGCCGAGAGCGGTTTCCTTGTACTTAACTTGCATGTCGCGCCCAGTTTCTTTCATCGTACGCACGACATCATCCAACGAAACCAGATGCTCTCCGTTTCCACGCAGCGCAGTACGCGCAGCGGTCAGAGCCTTGACTGATGCCACTGCATTGCGCTCGATACACGGAATTTGTACGAGTCCTGCAATCGGATCGCAGGTCAAGCCGAGGTTATGCTCCATGGCAATCTCCGCGGCATTTTCAACTTGTCGAGGACTTCCCCCGAGGACTGCAGTGACACCACCAGCAGCCATTGATGACGCCGACCCTACCTCACCTTGGCAGCCGACCTCAGCACCCGACAAAGAGGCATTATTTTTGACGACCATACCAATTGCTGCCGCAGTGAGTAAGAATTCGATGACTCCTTCTTCGTTGCCGGAACAAAAGCTCATGTAGTAGTGCAAAACAGCGGGGATAATGCCCGCGGCGCCGTTTGTCGGAGCGGTGACAATCCGTCCTCCCGCAGCATTCTCTTCGTTGACGGCAAGTGCATATAACGTCACCCAGTCCAGACCACGCAACGGGTCATCGGCGTCGTCGCGTTCCTTGAGTGATGCTGCTAAGGCCGGGGCACGACGCGGAACGCGCAAAACACCAGGCAAGATTCCCTCGTCGGACGTTATTCCGTTGGTGACGCAGTCCTTCATCACTTGCCAAATCTCAAGCAGCCCCGCTCGCACTTCATCCTCCCTCCGGCACGTGAGCTCGTTTGCCATGACGACCTGTGCAATCGAGAGTTTTTCGTGCTCACAGATTTCAAGAAGCTCTGCCGCAGTATGGAAAGGATAGGGAACAGGATGTTCATCTGCGATCACCGGTTCATCCGGCGTGACATCCCCTTCAACGACGAAGCCGCCCCCAACTGAATAATAGGTAGTGTGAGCCAGACTCTCTCCGGAACTGTTCCACGCCTCAAGCGTCATCCCGTTAGGGTGGCCAGGGAGCTCTTCACGCCCCAGAAAAATAATGTCCCGCTGTGGTGGGAAATCAATGACTTTCACGCCACCAAGATTGAGTGCCAGCTCTTCTTCGACTTTGTGGACAAGCGGAGTGACACGTTGAGGATCAACAGACTCAGGCTGCTCGCCCATCAAACCGATCATGACTGCTTTATCTGTTGCATGACCGACGCCTGTTGCTCCGAGTGACCCATACAGGCGGCATTCGACTCGTTCGACTTGGGTCAAATCGCCGAGCGAATCCAAAAACATTGCAGCTGCGCGCATCGGGCCGACAGTGTGTGAAGACGACGGGCCGATGCCAATAGAAAACAGATCAAAAACGCTCAAAGCCATGTGCACAGATTAGCCCGTTTTTGCTCGTCCGTGCAGATATGTCACGGGTGGCGATTGATGAAAGGTGAGCAAATGCGCCCAAAGCTAATCCGCCGACGTCCCGACAGAGCAGGTAGGATAGTGACGCTACAGAAGAAAAATGCCCGGCGCCCCGGTATGGCGTAGGGCTTTACCAGGAGGAATCCATTGGCACACATCATGTTGGACGGACAGGTTCGCGAAATCTCGGCGGGAATGACCGGAGCAGACCTCTTCGAGGGGCAGAAAAACATCGTGGCGATCCGAGTGAACAACACGCTCAAAGATCTGTACACATCGCTCGAAGGGCTTGATGGTGCCACAGTTGAGGGTGTCGACATTGCTTCACAAGACGGCTTGAACATTCTTCGTCACTCCGCCACCCATGTCCTCGCGCAGGCGGTTCAGAATAAGTTCCCCGAAGTGAACCTTGGCATCGGTCCGTTCATCGCTGATGGCTTCTACTACGACTTTGGTAACATCCCATCGGTCACTCCAGAAATGCTCAAGGAACTTGAAAAGGATATGAAGCGCATTGTCAAAGAAGGTCAGCGCTTTGTCCGGAGGGTCATCTCTGACTCCGATGCTGTGAGCGAACTTGCCGATCAGCCTTACAAGGTTGAATTGGTTGGTCTCAAGGGCGATCATGATTCGCACGCTGATGGTGCTTCCATTGAAGTTGGCGGCGGTGAATTGACGATCTATGACAACATTAATCGCAAGGGCGAGACAGTCTGGAGCGATTTGTGCCGCGGTCCGCATCTTCCATCGACCAAGCTCATCGGCAATGGATTCGCCCTGACGCGCTCATCGGCTGCCTATTGGCGAGGTGACCAGAACAATGACTCCCTCCAGCGAATCTACGGCACGGCATGGCCAACGAAGGATGAGCTCGTCGCTTACCAAGAGCGTATTAAGGAAGCAGAGCGCCGTGACCATCGTAAGCTTGGTGCAGAACTCGATCTCTTCTCGTTCCCCGATGAGATTGGCTCCGGTCTTGCAGTGTTCCACCCCAAGGGCGGCATCATTCGCATGGAAATGGAGAACTACTCCCGCCAGCGTCACCTTGAAGCTGGCTATTCCTTCGTCAACACCCCCCACATCACCAAGCAGAATCTCTTTGAAGTTTCGGGGCACCTGTCTTTCTATGCCGATGGGATGTACCCTCCGATGCACATGGATGAGGAACGTGATGCGGACGGTAACATCACCAAGCAAGGTGCCGATTATTACCTCAAGCCGATGAATTGCCCGATGCACAACCTGATCTACCGCAGCCGTGGCCGTTCATACCGTGAGCTTCCGCTGCGTCTGTTCGAGTTCGGAACGGTGTACCGTAACGAGAAGTCTGGCGTCATTCACGGGCTGACCCGTGCGCGCGGTTTCACCCAGGATGATGCCCATATTTACTGCACCCGTGAGCAGATGAAGGATGAACTGACATCGCTGCTTGATTTCGTGTTGTCCTTGCTCAAGGACTACGGCATGGATGATTTCTATCTTGAGCTGTCGACAAAGAATCCGAAGAAGTTCGTGGGCGACGACGATATCTGGGAAGAAGCGACCCGCACATTGCAGGAGGTCGCAGATGCTTCAGGCCTCGAGCTTATTCCTGATCCTGAAGGCGCAGCATTCTACGGCCCGAAGATTTCAGTTCAGGCACGTGATGCACTTGGCCGCACTTGGCAGATGTCGACGATTCAGCTCGACTTCAATCTTCCGGAACGTTTTGAGCTTGAGTACACAGCTCCAGATGGTTCGCGCCAGCGTCCAGTGATGATTCACCGCGCACTCTTTGGCTCGATCGAACGGTTCTTCGGTGTTCTCACTGAGCACTACGCAGGTGCTTTCCCCGCTTGGCTTGCGCCTGTTCAAGTGCGTTGTATCCCCGTCGCGGAGCCGTTCATTGGGTACCTTGAGAATATCGCAACGAAGCTGCGTGAGAAGGGTGTGCGCGTCGAAGTTGATGCGTCCGACGATCGTTTCCCGAAGAAGATTCGCAATGCGTCGAAGGAAAAGATCCCGTTTGTTCTCATTGCCGGTGGCGAAGACGCCGACGCCGGGGCTGTGTCTTTCCGTCTACGTGACGGATCCCAGCACAATGGCATTGCGATCGACGAAGCTGTTGAGCGTATTACAACAGCCATTGCCTCACACGAGAATCAGTGAGGTTGATGATGCTCTCTCGTAGTGGTCGCCCGTTCGCGCAAGTGGTCTTCGGACCATTTGCGCGGGCGGCAGTGAAACTTCATGTCTCTGCCAATACTGCGACGTTCGTTGGCGGCTTGGCGACATGTGCTTCAGCAATCGGATTTTTTACCACTAACCACCTTGTATGGGGCATTGTGGTGACGTCACTTCTGGCTGTCTTCGATAATCTCGATGGGCAGATTGCGCGAATCACGGGCACAGTTTCACAGTGGGGAGCATTCCTCGATTCGACGATGGATCGTGTCACTGACGCAGCGATCTTTGGGGCTCTGACGATGTGGGCGTATCTGCACGCGGCCCCTGCAACTCAGGCATGGGGGATCTCAGGCGCTCTTGCCGCCGGGCTCGTGGGTGCGATTGTTCCCTACGCCCGCGCACGTGCCCAAGCGATTGGAAAAGACGCGGCAGTAGGCCTTGCTGAGCGAGCTGATCGGTTGGTTGCTGCCGGGATCGTTCTGATTTTGACAGTGTTCTTTGGTGATTGGGTTTTCGCTGTGGGCATGTGGCTGATTGCGTTTGCCTCACTGTTTACTGTTGGGCAACGTATGGCTTTTGTTCGCCGGCAAATCTTGGCTGATGAAGCAGTCAGTGAAAATCGTGGTAAGCGCTAAGGTATTCGAGCGAGCGACCCGAGCGGCTCGGGTGATTCCCGAGCCGCTCGGACGTTTTACTGCTCGGATGATTGGTTCCGCCCTGGGATGGTCGACTCTTGCCTCAGTTCGCCAGTTGAGGATCAACCTTCAACGAATTCGTTCCCTGAACGGTTCATGGGCACAATACGTTCGAAGCGGCAAGGCCATGAGTTTGTACATGACCTATTATTACGAGATTTTCCGCCTCCCTCATCTCACTCGTGAACAGGTGGACGCGCGAGTGCGAGTCAGCGGAAAGGAAAAACTGACGACGTATCTTGATCGTGGCAAGGCACTTCCTGCTGCCCTTCTCCACATGGGTAATTGGGACTTGGCCGGAGCATGGGCGAGCTGGAACCTCGCTCCGGTTCATACCCTCGCGGAGAAACTGAATCCACCGGAAGTTGCCGACTACTTTCTTCAGCTACGACGACAGATGGGAATGACGATCTATCACGGGGTGAAGGGACAGGGAGCGATCCATGCTCTTGAAACAGACATGAACGACACAGTATTTGTGCCGCTCCTGTGCGATCGTGACTTATCTGCACAAGGAATTGAAGTGAATCTGCTCGGACATCCCATCCGTGTTGCTGTGGGGGCTGCGCTCCTCGCCCGACAACATCAGGTTCCGATGTTTCCGGTCTTCATTGAAACGGAACACATAACGGAACCAGAGCGCCGACGTCGGGCGGGAACGACGTCGGGCATTCATATTCACATTGGTGAACCGATTTTCCCTCATCCTGAAGTCGAACTTAGCGCAGATCTTGAACGAATGAATCAGGAATGGATGGATGCCGTTGGCGAATATTTGCCGGGGCGCGAAGAGAACTGGCATATGCTCCAGAAAGTGTTTGTCGAAGATTTGGATCGTGAACGACTAGCGAAGCGACATGTGAAAGAAGAGGAGAATCGTTGAAGATCGGCATTGCGTGTGGCTACTCCTGGGATGTGCCTGGGGGAGTGCAATTCCATATCCGCGACCTTGCGAAAGAGCTTATTTCACGTGGCCATGAGGTATCTGTCATCGCTCCAGCACATCCCGACGCCGATCTGGAATCTTTCGTGACGAGTGCGGGAAGCGCAACGCCAATCAAATACAACGGATCGGTTGCACGGCTTGCATTTGGGCCGAAGGTCAATCATCGTGTCCGCGGGTGGTTGCGTGACGGTGACTTCGATGTTTTGCATGTTCACGAACCTTTCACCCCCTCGGTGTCGATGCTGGCGTTGATGAGTGCATCGTGCCCGGTGGTAGCGACGTTCCATACAGCAATGGACACTTCGCGTATGCTCAGGCTTGCCTCGCCTTTTATCATTCCTTTGCTGGACAAAATTGAAGCGAGGATTGCTGTGTCCCAAGAGGCTCGTCGCACAATGGTTCAACACCTTGGTGGGGATGCTTGGGTGATCCCCAACGGTGTGTTCGTTCGTGACCTTGAAGCGAGCAAAGATGAACGTTTTACCGGAACTCCCGAATCTCCCACTATTGCATTTCTTGGACGTATTGATGAACCGCGCAAAGGTCTGGGAGTTCTCGCCGCTGCGCTTGCCGATCTCAAGGCTCGGTTCCCGCACTTGCGTGTTTTTGTTGCAGGAAAAGGTGACCGCGCTGCCGCTTCAGAGCTCTTTGGCACATATGCCGATTCAGTGACATTCTTGGGATCGATCACAGACGCAGATAAAGCGCTGTTGTTAGCATCGGTCGATGCGTATATCGCGCCCAATACTGGCGGAGAATCCTTCGGAATTATTTTGGTTGAAGCGATGAGCGCTGGTGCTTTTATTGTCTCGTCGGATATTCCTGCCTTCCGCGCAGTATTAGGAGACGGGGAGTTCGGTCTCCACTTTGAGAACGACAACAGCAGTGATCTTGCACGCGTTCTCGGTGATGCGCTTGAGAATCCAGATCTGCGTCAACAGATTGCTCACGCAGCGCAGGCAGAGGTCTGGCGTTATGATTGGTCCTCCGTTGCCTCACAGATTCTATCGGTATACGACACAGCTATTATTTGTGCACATGAAAGGCCAGCATCATGATGTGGGTTATCCTTGCTCTGTGTGTGGTGGTCATCATCATCGCGATCATCTTGCGTGCACGCAAACTGGACAACCTTAATCGCGCAGTGGCTCGTAGCAGACGAGTTCTCGAAAATGCGCTCAACGAACGCGCCCACCAAGCTTTGGCAGCCGCGTCGTCGGGGAAACTTGATGTTGCTGGAGCGATGATTCTTGCAGACGCAGCAACGAATGTTCTTGACACGACAATGCTCCCCATCGTCGACGACGGTTTGGATCACGTCTCGATCGGAACTCATGCTCCTACTGATCGTCCTGCTCGTGAATCAGAATTATCGCGTGCATTGCGCCTGACTGTTGATGAACTCGACTCGCCCATTGAGCCTCTTGAGAAGGCCCGCGAACGGGTGCGAATGGCGCGGATGTTCCACAATTCTCGAGTATCGCGGGCACGACGTGTGCGTGGAAATTTACTTGTGCGTGTGTTTCGCCTTTACGGCACAGCCCCTATTCCGTCCACGGTTGACCTTGATGACGAATAAGGGAGCTTGAGGATGGTTCGCTATTCACTGCTTCGAGCAGATGCTGGACGTATATGGAAGTCACCTGTGCGTGTTCACCTACTGGAAGTCTTCGGTGTCGTGGGTCTTGTAACGGCGTCGGTGATCTCACTAACTCTGGCATGGCCGGTTCTCTTTACACACGCCAATAACGCAGATGTCGCTCGCTCAGTTCTCATTTCCCTGATTCCACTGGCCTTCACACTCGTGTTCGTGTGGGTGATTGACTCGTGGGAACCTGAGCCAGGGGCATTGTATTTTGTGGCGTTGACGTGGGGAGGAGGAGCTGCAATTTTTGGTGCGCTCTTCCTCAACGCCTGGGCACAAGCGTTTGCTCCGTACTTCCTTCCACCAGGTTCAGGAGAATATGAAATCACAGCATGGGTCGCATCATATGGTGCTCCGCTCTCGGAGGAACTCATTAAGGGGCTGGGAGTAATCATCATCTTCGTCACCTTCTCGCGGGCATTCAATGGTCCGACGGACGGCATCGTGTACGGCGCACTCATCGGTGCTGGATTTGCATTCACCGAAAACGTTTTATACTTCACCGAGTATGCCACCACGCTATCGAACACATTCCAGGTGCGCTTTCTCGATTCACCTTTTTCGCATGACACGTATACGGCCTTCTTCGGATTCTTTGTGGGCTTTGCTGAGTACTCTCGCAGACGCATCATGGTGGTGTTATGGGCAATTCCTGGACTTATGGGAGCGTGGGTTTTCCATTTTCTCAATAACAACGCGCTGGGGTGGCATGGTATGACCTACGGAACGTACAAAATGGTCAATACGATTCCAATCGCCGTGATTGCAATCATGATGGTGCTTTACGCTCATCGTGAGGAAAAAGAGTCGGTACGTGCGGGCTTAGCATCGTTCGTCGCTGGGGGACAGATCGCTCCCACCGAACTGGCATTCACGATGACGCTAGCAGAACGACGTCGGTCGAAAGCGTGGGCAGCGAAACGTGCGGTAACGAAGGGCTATCCTGCCGACGTCGGCGCCGAAGCGATGCGTCAGCTTCATAGCGAATTGTTGCGGCTCGGCCATCTCAGGACTCGCGCAGTTCGACGCGGAACTGAGAATCAGCGTCAGGTTCGCGCAGCTCAACGAGAACATTTAAATAATATTGCTGAACTTCGAGAGGTGTTCATGTGAACGAGATGTCAAAGGAAAGCGCACAGCAGCTTGCCGACGAGTGGCCCCGCGACATCGATGGTTTTCCACATCGGGTTGCTGCACGAGTCGTTGTTCTGGATCGTGAAGGGCGAATTTTTCTTATCCTTGGCCATGATTTTGATGATGACAAGCATCAATGGTGGTTCACACCGGGTGGTGGTCTTGAGGCAGGTGAAACGCCCAGAGAAGGCGCTGTACGTGAGCTAGGCGAAGAGACAGGGCTTGTTGTCGACCCGAATCGGCTGGTAGGGCCAGTTCTGATTCGTCATGCCACTTTCCATTTTGCACGTGAGGTACGAAAGCAGGATGAAGAATTTTATCTTTTGCATGTCAGCGATGAGGAACGTGAGCAACTCGATCACATGCAAGGAACGGCTCTGACACCACTCGAGCAACAGCTGCTGGATGAGTATCGGTGGTTTTTTCCTGGGCAGATCGAACAACATCAGTCCGTGACACCATTTTATCCCCAGGGGCTTGCGGCGATGCTACGGTCGTGGCAGAACTGGGATGGGGGCGTGATCGAGGTCACTGAAACCTAGCCTGTGAGCCAGCTACCGGCGAGCTAAGCCTCGCACGCGGTATTATGGTGAGCGAATTTGTGAACTTACGAAGGAGAATCTGTGTCCGGACACTCAAAGTGGGCAACCACAAAACATAAGAAGGCGGCGATTGATGCCAAGCGCGGTAAGCTCTTTGCACGCCTGATTAAAAACATTGAAGTTGCAGCCCGCACCGGTGGTGGCGATCCTGCTGGTAACCCCACACTATTTGACGCGATCCAAAAGGCGAAGAAGAATTCTGTTCCGGCGGACAACATTGATCGTGCTGTCAAGCGTGGTTCGGGTGAAGGTGCAGATGCGGTCAACTATGAAACGATCATGTATGAAGGCTATGCCTCGGGCGGTGTCGCTGTGCTGATCGAATGTCTGACCGATAACCGCAACCGGGCGGCGTCGGACGTGCGAGTCGGTCTGACACGCAATGGTGGTACTCTCGCTGATCCGGGGTCGGTGTCGTTTATGTTCCACCGCAAGGGTGTCGTCGAAGTTCCGACAGAAGGCAACAACGAAGACGACGTCCTCATGGCAGTGCTTGACGCAGGTGCCGAAGAAGTGAATAACGAAGGCGATGTCTTCGAAGTGATTAGCGCCCCCAACGACCTGGTTGCCGTGCGTAGCGCTCTCCAGGAAGCCGGCATGGATTACAACTCAGCCGAAGTCCAATTCGTGCCCGATGTTAAGGTGACTGTAGATTCGGTTGAGGCAGCGAATAAGGTGATGCGCCTGATCGACGCGCTTGACGATATCGACGATATCCAAAATGTGTACTCCAACCTCGATATTCCTGACGAGATTGCCGAGCAGATGGATGCTGACGAGTAAATGATCATTCTGGGAGTAGACCCCGGATTGACGCGGTGTGGTCTCGGCGTGATTGAAGCCGAAGGTGGACGTCGCGTGAAAATGCTTGACGTCGATGTGGCGCGAACTGATCCGCGGGTCGCGCCACATCGACGTCTTTTGACGATCTTCAATTCTCTGGAAGAAAAAATTGCGTGTTTTTCTCCAGACGTCGTCGCTTACGAACGAGTTTTCGCACAGGAAAACGTCCGTTCGGTGACAGGAACGGCTCAAGTAGCAGGAGTGGTTCTTCTTGCTGCAGCTCGTGCTGGGGTCGCTCTAGGATCGCACACGCCGTCTGAAGTGAAAGCTGCAGTCACTGGAAATGGTCGTGCACAAAAGTTACAGGTTCAGCAGATGGTTCAACGCATCCTGGGCTTGCCGCAACTGCCACGTCCAAAGGATGCAGCGGATGCGCTCGCCATCGCAATTTGTCAGGCATGGCGCGGCGGAGCAGATCATATGGTTGATACGACACGTGCACAACACGGTGGTGCGGGCATGTTGCCCGATAATTCTGGTCCGGGGTTAACGCCAGCTCAAAAAATATGGGCCGATGCTGAGCGATTAACTCGTCGGCATGGCGCAGTGGCACCTGAATAGTACTGCCACGCGTTGCTGAGCATTGGCGATATCACATGGCACAGCACTGGTGGTATCGCCTCATGCGATACTTTTGGCGTTGAGTGGCATGGGCACGGTAGAATCGTACAAACGTTCGAAAGGGGATCATGTGATCGCGTCAATTCGAGGACAGGTGCTCCAGGTTGGGATCTGCGGTGCTGTGATCGATGTTGCTGGTGTGGGATATCAGATTTTCGCAAACTCTGCTACGCTCTCACATCTGCAAATTGGGCACGAGGCACATGTGTGGACCTCCTTAGTCGTCCGAGAAGACTCGATGACTCTCTTTGGTTTTTCCTCGACGGATGAGAAGGCGATTTTCGAGACTCTCACTAGTGTTTCGGGAATTGGGCCGAAGATCGCATTAGCTGTTCTCGCCGTATTTTCGCCAGATGAACTTCGCCAGGTTCTTGCCGCAAAAGACGAAAAGGCTCTCAGCCGTGTCCCGGGAATCGGAAAGAAGAGCGCTCAACGAATGATTCTCGAAATTGGTGACAAGCTCGGTCCTGCGTCCCAGACTCCTACGGGAACTGCACCTGAGCCTGATCAAGCGGATCCAGCCGTGATTGAAGGGCTAATGTCGCTGGGTTGGAGAGAGTCTGAAGCGGAAGACGCTCTGCGCCAGGCACGCGAAACATTTACCGGTACAAGCACTGCGGATCTTCTTCGTACTACTTTGCAAATTCTTGGATCGCGGAGGTAACAGATGTCGCAATTCGATATGGCTCCGGATGCCACTGATACTGAGCGTGCCCAGGAGGCGGCGTTCAGACCAAAACGTTTGGGTGAGTTTGTTGGTCAAGAAACAGTGCGCAATCAACTTTCACTCGTTCTCGATGCGTCAATTGCGCGCGCGAAATCACCTGATCATGTCCTGCTCTCAGGGCCGCCTGGACTGGGAAAGACAACCCTTGCAATGATTATCGCGGCTGAGGTAGGCGGGGCATTGCGCCTCACTTCTGGACCAGCTATTCAAAAGCCGGGAGATCTTGCTGCCGTGCTCTCAGCTCTTCAAGAAGGCGACGTCCTCTTTATCGATGAGATCCATCGCTTGGCGCGTACCGCTGAGGAGATGCTTTACCTTGCGATGGAAGATTTTCGTGTGGATGTCATGGTGGGGAAGGGGCCAGGGGCAACCTCAATTCCGCTTCCGCTTCCTCCATTTACCGTTGTCGGTGCAACGACTCGTGCAGGGTTGCTCCCTGCGCCTTTGCGAGACCGCTTTGGTTTTACAGCGCATCTTGACTATTACACAGTCGAGGAACTTGCCCAGATTGTGTCTGCCAATGCAATGAAACTTAACGCGCAAATCGATGCGGATGCAGCTGGAGAAATTGCTTCTCGTTCCCGTGGCACACCGCGTATTGCAAATCGTTTGCTTCGCCGTGTTCAAGATTGGGCGCAAGTTCGTGGAACTGGTGTCCTCGATCTCATTGCAGCGAAGTCTGCTTTAGATGTTTTCGAAGTGGATTCACTTGGCCTCGATCGGCTTGATCGTGCCGTTCTTGATGTGCTCTGCCGTCGTTTTAATGGTGGTCCTGCCGGTTTGACAACAATTGCTGTATCTGTAGGGGAAGAGCCCGAGACCGTTGAAACGGTTGCTGAGCCTTACTTGGTTCGCGAAGGTTTTATCGTTCGTACGCCACGTGGTCGCGTGGCAACGTCACTGGCGTGGTCACACTTAGGCCTGACTGCCCCTGACACAGAGACACTTTTTGGCTAGACAACGATCGTTCTTGCCAAAAACTTCCTCAACATCATCACGTATTGTGATACGTGAGTATCTCATTACTTTTGCAGAGTTTTTCCCGTTGGTTTTTCTCTCACTCGTGTAGAGTTTATCCGTTATGGCCAGTGCGGCCGTGGTCTGATTGAAGGATAGATTTATGCCCCGTGGTTTTGAGCTGATCATCATTTTGGTGGTCATGGTAGCTCTGATGTGGTTCATGTCGCGCGGTGCGCGCAAGGCTCAAGCAAAGGCAGCTGAGGAGCGTGAAAAGGCGCTTGTTGTCGGCACAAATGTGGTGACAAACTCCGGTTTCTTTGGACGTATTGTCGATATCGACGGCGACGCGGTGACTCTTGAATCGCCTTCGGGTGACGAAACAGTATGGATGAAGCGCGCGATCTTGCAGCAAATGGATCTTCCTCTGGGCTATGCCTCCGACGACGTTGTGGAGGAAATCGAGACTTCCATGCCAGCGGCACCTTCTGATAATTCGGAAGATACCACTGCGCAATCCGACTCAGACAAGTAATTTTCTCCACGTAAAGGAACAACAATGTCTCACTCCTCTCATGCGGAAGTGAAACCTAAGCTCTATAAGCAGCTGGTGCTCTTAGTCGTGATGATTGTGGTGTTGGTGGGCTCACTTGCCTACGGCTCCCTAACGACGGACAAGAGTCGTTTCACTCCAGATCTCGCTCTCGACCTTGAGGGCGGCACCCAGATTATCCTTACTCCAGTCTCGACCGATGGGCGTGAAATCACTGATGCTGACGTTGCTCAAGCGATTGAGATTATCCGGCAGCGTGTCGATGCTTCTGGTGTTGCTGAAGCTGAAATCAACTCACAGGGTGGATCGAATATCGTCGTCGGACTTCCTGGAAACCCAAGCAAAGAGACCCTGAACCTTGTGCGCACTTCAGCTGTGTTGCGTATGCGCCCAGTTCTTGCGATCACTCAGAGCCACAAGCTTGATGCCCCTGCCATTGCTGCTGCGATGAAAGCCGCAAACAAGAAGCTTGTTGCAGGTAACGAAAAGTCGATGACACAAGAAGAGATCAAGAAAAACATCGAAGTTTTGGCAGATGTGAACGGCGATGGAAAGATCTCAGACGAGCCGGCGAAGAAGCCCGAAAACCCATCGGACACTGCATGGATCACGGAGAAGACCACGCAGGACATGTACCTGCTCACATGTGGATCACAAGAGGCTCAGCTTGCAGCAACGGGTGACGATCCGAAGAAAGCCCTTGTGGCTTGCGATTCGTCAGGGACGAATAAGTACATCCTCGGTCCGGCAGAAGTGGAAGGGTCTCACGTCACGCAGGCGACTTCCGGCCCGGCTGTGAACAACCAAGGCACACCGACAGGTGGCTACGCTGTGAATATGGAATTCGACGCTGCCGGTTCGAAGGCATTCTCTGACTCAACAGCTCGTATTTCCCAGCTCCAAAGCCCACGCAATCAGTTCTCGATCGTGCTTGATGGCAAGGTGCTCTCTGCACCGGTTCCCTCAGGCCGAATTTCGGGTGGTGCACAAATCACCGGATCGTTTACTGCTCCCGAAGCCGCATCATTGGCTAACCAGCTCAGCTTTGGCTCCCTTCCACTGAATTTCCAGGTTCAGTCTGAAGAACAGATTTCGGCAACCCTTGGCGCCGATCAACTTCAGTCAGGTTTGATCGCTGGACTTATCGGTTTGGTGATTATCGTGGCGTACATGATCTGGCAATATCATGCGCTGGGCGTGGTCGCGGTAGCATCGATTCTTCTCTCTACCGGCTTGTCATACTTTGTGATCTGTTTGCTCTCGTGGGGGATGGGATACAGGCTCTCGATGGCCGGCGTCCTGGGGATGATCGTTTCTATTGGTGTGACAGCGGACTCGTTCATTGTGTACTTCGAGCGTATTCGCGATGAAATTCGCGACGGCCGCGTTGTCACCAGTGCTATTAAGCACGGATGGATCCGTGCCCGCCGCACGATTATCGTTTCCGATGCGGTTAACCTTCTTGCCTCTGTGGTTCTGTATATTTTGACCGTCGGCTCCGTACGCGGATTCGCCTTTACCCTTGGTATTACAACAGTTTTGGACTTGATCGTCGTCATGATGTTCACCTATCCGTTGATGACGTACCTGGGAAAGACTGCCTTCTTTGGGCAGGGCAAGGCGTATTCCGGTCTGAATACCAAGAAACTCGAAGGCCCAGCGATTTACCAGGGGCGCGGTCGGGTTCGTTCCTTTGACACACAGAAGAAATCTCGTTCTGGTGTCACAGGTCTTGAAAAACAGGCACTCTCGGCCGACGAGTATCCCGATGCTCGTTTCGTCTCCGATCACACAACAGCAAATAAGCATCAGCGCGAAGTTCACCTCGAGCGTCGTGAGGGCGAATCGCTCGCACAGCTTCGAGCACGCGAGCGTCGCGAGAAGCGCCAGGCAGCGAAAGGTGAGAACTGATGTCGATGTATTCTTGGGGAAATAACCTCTATTCGGGCAAGACCTCTTACCCGCTGATTCAAAAGCGCAAGTACTGGTTCAGTGCTGCGATTGTCCTCGTCCTTGTGTCACTGCTTTCTTTTGCAACGATTTCTCCTAATCTAGGAATCGAGTTCCGCGGTGGATCTCAGTTCACAATTTCGGGCACTTCTCAAACATCACTTAAGCCAGCGACTGATATCGTTACGAAGATTGGTAAAGACACTGCGCCACGTGTATCGAATGTTGGAAGCGACACGATCCGCGTTCAGACTGGTGAGCTTACGGATCAACAGACCCAACAGGTTCGTTCAGAATTAGCACAGGCCTATCAGGTCAACGAGACAGAAGTGACCTCTACCTTCATCGGCCCCTCGTGGGGTGCGGACATTATGTCGAAGGCAATTCGCGCGATGATCGTATTCATGGTTCTGGTGTCGCTGATCATGACCATTTACTTCCGCTCGTGGGCAATTGCTGTTGGCGCAATGGGCGCACTCTTGCACGATTTCATCGTCACTCTCGGCGTCTACTGGATCGGTGGATTTGAGATTACGCCGGCGACGGTAATTGGTTTGCTGACCATTATGGGTTATTCCCTTTACGACACTGTCGTGGTTTTCGACAAGGTTCGTGAGAACACTGTTGAGCTTCGTGGACAAAACGATATGACCTACGAAGAATCGGCGAACCTGGCCATCAATCAAACCCTGATTCGTTCTCTTAATACCTCGATCACCGGCTTGCTTCCCGTCATGAGTGTCCTGTTCGTGGGTGTACTTTTGCTCGGGGCGGATACCCTCCGCGATCTGGCTCTAGTGATGTTCGTGGGCATGATTTTGTCGACGCTGTCATCGATCTTCCTCGCTGCGCCGTTTGCCGTGGCACTCGGAATGCGTAACGACAACGTTAAAGCTCACACCGAAGCAGTAATGAAGATGCGTTCCGAATCACGAGACAAGATGGCCAAGTCCGACTTGTCAGAGGAGAACTCGGGTAACATTGACACGTCTCATGTGCCCACCGGCATGCGCTCGAAAAGTGGCGCGAAGAAACGAAAGAAGAAGTGATGTCCGAAGTTTTCCCGCATGACACTGTCGAGATGGTGCGTTCACACGTACGCGAAGTGCAGGATTTTCCTGCGCGAGGCGTACTCTTTCGCGACATCACGCCTCTGATCGCGGATGCTCAAGGGTTTAAAGCTCTCATTGACATGCTTGCGGATCACTACCGCGGAAAAGTTGATGCCGTTGCCGGTCTTGAATCTCGTGGGTTTATCCTTGGTGCGCCACTTGCCGTTGCGCTCGGCGTCGGCATGTTGACTGTTCGTAAGGCTGGTCGTCTCCCCGGGCCTGTCGTCGGCGTGGATTACGACCTTGAGTATGGTTCGGCTCGGATGGAGCTTCAGCCTTTCACCGTTGAAGATGGGCACCGCGTTTTGGTCATCGATGATGTTCTTGCTACGGGTGGAACTGCCGGTGCGGCATTCGATCTGATTCGCCAAGCCGGTGCAGTTCCTGTTGCGTTGTGTGTGTTGCTTGAGCTCAAAGATCTTGGTGGTCGTGAGCGTTTGGGTGAGAATATTCCAATCGATTCGGTAATCGCATACTAGGCATCATGACAATGACAATGTGGGGAGCGCTCGTTTGCGTTCCCCACATTTTTCTCCGTGGATTGAACCACGTTCGGCACGATTGCGCGTCTCTGACGTAGAATCTGTTCATGAGCGACAACAATGGTGCAGTCCCAACACGTTTGCGTTCACGTTTCGCGTGGTTGGGCGGGAAGAAGTCACTGCAGGTTCCAGCTCTTCTTGAGCCGATTATGGCGGCGATCGAAGGACGTGGGTTGGATGAACAACGCATTCTGAAGGCTTTTGTTGTTGCTGAAGAAAAACATCGCGGACAGAAGCGCAAGTCAGGGGAGCCGTATATTACCCATCCGGTCGCTGTCGCTACTATCCTTGCTGAACTCGGTCTCGACGAGGAGACAATTGTTGCTGCGCTGCTCCATGACACTGTTGAGGACACGGATTACACACTCAAAGAATTGACAAGGGAATTCGGTTCGACAGTTGCCCTCCTTGTCGACGGCGTGACGAAGCTCGATAAGGTCGAATACGGTGAAGCTGCGGCGGCAGAAACCGTCCGCAAGATGGTTATCGCGATGTCGAAAGATATCCGTGTTCTTCTCATTAAACTTGGTGATCGCCTTCATAACGCTCGCACGTGGCGTTATGTTGAAGCGGGATCGGCGCAACGCAAAGCTCGCGAAACTCTGGAAATTTTCGCGCCTTTGGCACACCGTTTGGGAATGAATTCAATCAAATGGGAGCTTGAAGATCGCTCCTTTCGGACGCTTTATCCAGCAGTTTATGCAGAAATTGAGCAGATGGTTCAGGAACGTGCCCCTGAGCGTGAGCGTTTCCTTGAAGAAATCAAAGTAAAGATCCAGTCAGAACTCGCCAAGGCCGGAGTGAAGTGCACAATTTCAGGACGCCCAAAGCACTACTATTCGATTTATCAAAAGATGATTCTTCGAGGGCGTGACTTTGAAGATATCTACGATCTTATCGGTATTCGTGTCCTGGTTAACGAAGTCCAAGACTGTTATACGGCTCTTGGCATTGTTAATTCTTCGTACACCCCAATTCAGGGACGGATCAAAGATTACATTGCATCGCCAAAATTCAATCTGTACCAGTCGATTCACACCACGGTAATGGGGCCTGGCGGGAAAACCGTTGAAGTCCAGATCCGTACTTACGAAATGCATCGGCGAGCCGAATTTGGCGTAGCTGCTCACTGGCGTTATAAAGAGAATCCGAACGCCACAAAGGGCACTGGTCAGGAAAAGCAAGAAGATGCCCAGCTTGAATGGTTGCGGCAGCTTGTGGATTGGCAGCGTGATACGGCAGATCCGTCAGAGTTTCTTGATTCATTACGGTACGAGATGTCGGGTAACCAGGTGTATGTTTTCACACCTGCAGGCGAGGTTATGGAGTTGCCAGCTGGATCGACACCGGTGGACTTCGCTTTTGCTGTCCATACAGAAGTCGGTTTCCGTACTGTCGGCGCAAAGGTGAATGATCGCTTGGTCACATTGGATCACAAACTTGAGTCTGGCGATACAGTGGAAATTGTGACGGCTAAATCCTCTGAAGCTGGGCCATCTCGTGGCTGGCTTGATTTCGTCGCAACGCCTCGTGCGCGTGCCAAGATCAAATCGTGGTTTACAAAATCTCGACGGGACGAAGCGATTGAGGAAGGAAAAGAGAAGCTCGCAAAGGCGATTCGTCGCAAGAATCAGCCAGTCCAGCGACTCATGTCGCACGAGACGTTACGCGCGGTGGCTCAAGACCTCAACCGCAAGGACGTCACGGATCTCTATAGTGCGATCGGTGAGGGCAATATTTCGTCTGAGTCTGTCGTACGCAAACTGATTTCTTCACAGGGCGGACTTGCAGGAGTCGAGGAGTCGATGGCGGAGGCTGTCACTCCCACACGTATTATGAGGCACTCAGGTGAAGCAGGCTCAGCAGTCATTGTGTCCTCCATTGAAGACACAGATGTGCTCGTCAAACTCGCTAAGTGCTGTACTCCTGTCCCTCCTGATCCCATCATCGGTTTTGTGACTCGTGGCAATGGAATTTCCGTCCACCGTGCAGATTGTCCGAATGTTGTGAGCCTTCAACGAGATCGTGATCGTTTCATCGCCATTGAATGGGCAGATGCTCAAGATGCGGTGTTTGTGGTACAAGTCCAAATTGAAGCCCTTGATCGGCGTGGACTCCTTGCTGATATTTCCAAGGTGCTCTCTGATCATGACATCAATATGCTCTCGGGCTCGATGAATACTTCGAAAGAGCGCGTAGCACGTTCGACCTTCCAGTTTGAGATGGGAGATCCGCGTCATCTGAGTGTCGTTCTGAAGGAACTTCGCAAGATTGATGGCGTTTATGACGCTTATCGAGTTGTTGGATCGAAACGCGAATCTGATCGGCGTGTGTCAACCGAGGCAGGCAACTGACGTGCAATAATCCGTGCCTGACCGATCCCGTGGAGAGACTCGAGCTCACCGGCTCGGCGTGCGACAGCGTCAAGATCGCACCCTGCTCTGACAAGAGAATAGACATTTGCCAGTGCATCAGCGGTGTTGTGCAGGAGAAGATCAAGTAGTGTCCGTTCAGGTGTGGTCACCATGATCGACCCTATTTTCTGCAGGTCTTTTTCAGAGTATTTTTTACGTTTCACGCACTGGCTATCAGGCAGTGAAGTTTCGAGTTTGGTCCGAACCATTCCTGCTTGATTGCCGGTGTGGATCCATAATGCGGTATAGCCAAATGCGATCGAACCGCTGTGCGCAAGAGAAATAATGCGGGCGCGTGAGTGGACGGTTCTGACCAAATCGATTCCCACGAGTCCGAGTTCGCCCACCTGCACTACTAGCCCCTCATGAGACAGGCTTTCGTGCTGCCTGTGTGAGATGTCAATAAATAGGGATGTCATGTGATGATTCTGCAATGTCGATAAAAAACGTTCGGGGAGGTTTCCACAAATGTGGAAACCTCCCCGAACGATAAATCGCAGTGTGCTACTTTATTCAGTCAGCTTGAACAGCAGCAAGCCATTGCTTACGCGCTTCGAGCGCCGAAGTGTATTCCTTGATCTTCTTGTCGTCACCTGCAGCCTTCGCTTCAGCAAGCTGGCCTTCGAGTTCAGCGATTAGTACCTCCAGCTGGGCGGCCATACCATTCGTTCGTTCGGCAACAGTTGGATCACTCTTGCGCCACTGTTCGGAATCAGCATCACGGATCGCTTGCTCAATGTCGCGCAGACGTCCCTCGGTGCGACCCACATCGGCACGCGGCACACGACCAATCTTGTCCCACTGCTCGCCGATTTCGCGGATTGCTACTTTGGCAACTTCGACATCGCTGACAGGTACGAGCTTTTCGGCTTCCTTGAGAAGTTCAAGTTTCTTTGCCAGATTCTTGCTAAATTCTTCGTCGAGCTGGTTGTTGTGAGCGTTACGCGCATCGAAGAAGACCTGCTGAGCTGCTCGGAAACGATCCCACAGCTTGTCATCTTCCTTGCGTCCTGCGCGACCAGCAGCCTTCCATTCATTCATGAGCTGACGGTATGCTGCTGACGCGGCGCCCCAATCAGTAGAATTTTGCAACTCTGTAGCGCGGCGGATCAGATCTTCCTTTGCATTAACGGTCGCTTTGGTTGCCTTGTCACGCTCAGAGAAGTACTGGCGACGATGGCGATCAAATTGCGTGCGCGCTGACGAAAAACGCTTCCATAACGCCTCTTCAGTGGGGCGATCGATACGCGCTCCGTGACGCTGTGCATGTTTCCACTGGTCAAGAAGCTCAGCGAGCGCCGTTCGGGAATTCTTCCAATGCGTTGTGGACGGATCCTGTGCAGAAATCTTTTCTGCTTCAGCAACAATAGCCTCGCGCTCTTCAAGCGCTTTCTTCTTGGCCTCAGCACGCTCAGCATTGACCACTTCGGCGCGCTGCTCAATGAGCGGCAAGGTGGCATCTACTCGTGTACGAAGCGCAACAATGTCACCGATCGCAGCCGGTTCTTCAAGCTGTGCTCTCAGATGCTTTTGCGACTTGCGCGATTCTTCGGGCGAGATCGTGTTAATTCGCATTTCAAGTAGAGCAACCTGAGACTGTAGATCCAGGAAACGACGAGCGTAGAGTGTCAATGCATCAGCGGCAGTTCCACCAGCTGTGTACTGGCCAACGATGCGCACTTCCTTTCCTTCGCCGTCGGTCAGCCACACGTTACCCTCGTCGTCAACGCGTCCCCACTTGGCGGCTTCAGCCGCTTCGGACTCCGTGAGAGGAGCGGGCGCTGCTGGTGCTGCAGGCGCTGGTGTTGGCGTTACGGGTGCCGGTGTGGCGTTTAGTTGAGTGGTTTCGGCGGCTTCGTTGCTTGCCGGGGTAGACATGGTATCCGACATGAGGACTCCTTCAGACGGGGTAATTGATACCGTTCACGTGTTGGTACGCCACCACTCTACGCGAATGCCGCTGAATTTTCGCGGTTTCACGTGGCTGGGGTAGAGTCAGATTATGATTTTCTTGCGTTTCAGTGGAACTGTCATTGGAGCCAATACTTATGTGCTCGCCGACGCCGATGCGAAAGTTGCGTTAGTGGTCGATACTGGTGCTGGTGCAGCAACCTGGGTGCCGTCGGCTCTTGAAAAAAGGGGACTAACACTCGGTGCAGTTCTGCTGACTCACGGACATGCTGATCATGTCTGGGATTGTGCGGAGGTCGCGGGCGACGCGCCTGTCTTCATCCCGTCGGAAGATCTCTTCCGGCTCGATGATCCCCTTGCCACTACGGGACTTGAGCAACTGGCGCCCCTCTTCAGCGCCGTGGGATCGGCGTCGTGGGTTCGTCCACGTGACGTGCGGGCGTTGCCGGGGGAATTCTATGACGCTTCCACCGAAATCGTGGACGGCATATCCTTGCGTGCGCTGGCTGCGCCGGGTCATTCCCAAGGTTCGACAGTCTTTCTCTTCGACGGATACGTCGATCCGGGAGATAGCCTCCCTCTCGCAGCAGGTCAGGGCGGGCACATGATGCTCTCAGGCGATGTGCTGTTCAATAATGGAATTGGTCGCACTGATCTTCCTGGTTCGGATCCTCGTGCGATGGAGAAATCTCTACGACGGATCGCTGCCGACGTAGACGAGGAAACATGGGTATTTCCTGGACACGGCCCAGCAACGAAACTTTCACGTGAGCTTAACTCAAACCCGTATTTGAGGATGTTCCTAGAGTAAATTGGGCTACGCCAGCCAAGACGTGAGATACTAAAGTTTATGAAGATTGCACCTTTGTCTGGTTTTCCCGAATGGCTACCGCAAGAACGAATCGTGGAACAGCGTGCCTTGGACACGCTCAGATCGACTTTTGAGCTCCACGGTTTCTGTGGAATTGAGACTCGTGCGGTAGAGCCCGTTTCTCGCCTCCTTGCGAAAGGCGAGACCTCGAAGGAAATCTACCTCCTTAACCGCTTGCAGGGCGGTGATTCACAGGATGCTGAACTCGGTCTCCACTTCGATCTGACGGTTCCGCTTTCTCGTTACGTGTTGGAAAACGCTGGAAAGCTCGATTTTCCGTTCCGTCGTTACCAGATTCAGAAGGTTTGGCGCGGTGAGCGTCCGCAGGATGGGCGTTTCCGTGAGTTTGTTCAGGCTGATGTCGATGTCGTTGGCCAAGACACCCTCGCTTTTCACCACGAGGTGGAGTTGCCGCTGGTTATGGTTGATGCTCTCTCGAAGCTTCCAATTCCACGCGTTGTGATTCGCGCATCGAACCGCAAGGTTGCTCAGGGATTCTTTGATGCTATTGGTCTTGAAGATATAGAAGAGACGCTGCGAATCGTCGATAAACTGGACAAGATTGGCCCTACTGGAGTGGCAGCCACCTTGGCACAGAACGTCGGTGCAAGTGAGGAACAAGCACAGCTTGCTCTCAAGCTGGCTCACATCGGCGGCACGGATGCTCGCGTTGCCGACGAAGTGCTTGCTCTTGGGTTCCGTAATGACCTCCTTGACGAAGGACTTGATGAACTCGTGCGCTTAATCGAGGGCGCGAATGAACTCATTGAGGGTTCGGTTGTTGCTGACCTGTCAATTGCACGTGGCCTGGATTATTACACTGGCTCGGTCTACGAATCCACCCTTGTTGGACATGAAGATTTGGGCTCTGTGTGTTCAGGTGGACGCTATGATTCTCTCGTCAGTGATGGCAAGCGAACTTTCCCGGGCGTGGGGCTCTCCATCGGAGTGTCACGTATCCTTGCTCGCGTCATTGGAAAGGAACTCGTTGGCGCTTCGCGAAAGGTTCCCACTGCTGTTCTTATCGCTGTGAACAATGAAGGTGAACGAGCTCATGCGGATAAGATCGCCATGAGTCTACGTGCACGAGGGGTGGCCACGGAAGTTTCCCCGAACACTCAAAAATTTGGCAAGCAGATTCGCTATGCAGAGCGTCGGGGGATTCCATTTGTATGGTTTACTCAGGAAAATAACGGTGTTCTCAGCGAGCAGGTCAAGGATATTCGTTCGGGCGAGCAGGTGAGTGCTGACCAACATTCGTGGATGCCGCCGGAACAAGACATGGTGGCACAGCTAGTGAGCCTGACCCATGAGTGAATTGCATCGCCCCAGCTCCGATCTTCTCGCATCTTTATATGTGCTTGAGGACACGCTGAAGCGCTTGCATTTCCCATTCACCCTTCGCAGTGCCGACGAAATCAGCGACATCGTCGCGGATTCACGTTCCCAGTTGCGTGACTATCTCATTCCGCGTCTCGAAAATCTCTCCGCTCCGTTAGTGTGTGTTGTCGGAGGATCGACGGGTGCGGGAAAGAGCACAATTGTCAATTCACTCGTCGGTGAAAGTGTTGTGCGGTCTAGCGCAATTCGTCCGACGACGCGTCGTCCAACACTTATCTTTCATCCTGATGATGCCGAAGCCTTTGCTGATGCCCGGATCTTGCCGGAACTTGCGCGAGTGAGTGGCGAGACTGACGAGCACTCTTCCCTGGCACTTGAACTGGTTTCATCGCAGGCGATTCCCGTAGGTTTAGCGTTGCTTGACTCTCCGGATATTGATTCCGTCGTTGAGGAGAATCGTCAGCTGGCTTCACAGCTCCTGGCGGCAGCAGATTTGTGGATCTTTGTGACCACAGCAGCGCGATACGGGGATGCAATTCCATGGGTGATTCTAGGAGAAGCTGCTGAACGTAATATCGTTCTGGGTATCGTTCTCAATCGTGTACCACCAGGCGTCGGGGCGGACGTCCGCTCGGATCTTGTCTCGCGTCTCGAAAAACGCGCATTGGCACGTGCTCCTTTGTTTATGATTGCCGAACAACAGCTGGAAGATGGCCGACTTGCACATGCTGATATTGAATCAGTCCGTCGCTGGTTGATGACCATCGCTGACGACGAGGCTGCGCGAGCAAGTGTCGTCCGCCAAACTCTTTACGGCGCAGTTCAGGCTCTTTCTGGGTATGCATCAACTATTCTCGATGGATATGGACATCAGCTTGCCACCCGCGATGCTTTGCGCTGGGACATCGATTCTGCTTTTGCGACGGCTGACGAACAGTTTGCACAGACTTTAGTTGATGGAACCCTTCTTCGCGGCGAGGTGCTTTCTCGTTGGCAGGATGTAGTGGGAACAGGGGAGTGGATGCGACGGCTCGAAGGCGGAGTAAGCGCAATGCGTGATCGTCTTTCTTCCTACTTCACAACTCGGACGAATCCCCCGACCACTCAGATAGAGTCCGCAATCGACGACGGCCTGATCGCATTGCTTGTGGAACGAACCGAGGCAGCAATTGCACAGGTACTTCGAGCGTGGGAGTCCGTGGGGGTTGCTGAGACGTTGGTCAAATATGTGCATGAGAATCTACGTGACAGATCCGAGCGTGAGGCTGTAGCTGCTGACCTCATTCACGATTGGCGCGGAGATATCCTTGAGATTGTGCGTGAGCAGGGCACACGAAAGAAAACAATGGCACGAGCACTTGCAACGTCTGTGAATGCAGTGGGAGTAGCACTGATCATCGTCGTCTTCGCCTCGACAGGAGGACTTGTTGGCGGTGAGATCGCTGTGGCGGGTGGTACTGCCGTTGTTGCACAAAAGCTGCTCGAAGCGATTTTCGGTGAGGATGCCGTTCGAAGACTTGCGCAACGAGCAAAGAAATTGCTCAATGATCGCGTTGAAAATTTTGTGAGGACAGATCGTCGTATTTTTGACGACGCGCTCGAATCCCTAGATATTTCTCAAGAGATCAAAAAGGAGTTAGAGGCTGCATTTGCACAGATTAACAGGGAAGGAAAAATTCGATGACATGCGTCGCTGAAGGAATCGGTGCGCTTCGAAATGCCCTTGATGTGGGCGAGGGTTTTCTTCCCCAGGAAATCATCGACGAAGCCTTGAAAGTTCTCGAGCTTTCCGTTACTCGTACTCAAGTGGGAGACGACATCTGTGTGATCGCTTTCGCGGGAGGAACCGGATCTGGAAAATCCGCTCTTGTCAACGCGATTGCAGGAGAACCGCTTGCACAGGTTGCTCCTTTGCGCCCCACGACATCTGATCCGATGGCTGTGATGAATGTCCATGAACCAGCATTACTTAACTGGCTCGACATCCGTCGTCGCCACGTCCGTCCGATGCTGGGGGAGCGTTTTTCCACAACTGGGAAAATTATGTTGGTTGATCTTCCCGATATCGATTCGATGCAGATAGAAAACCAACGCAAAGCACGCGAAATTATCGATCGTGCCGATGTCACTGTGTGGGTGTTAGATCCCCAGAAATACGCTGATGCCGTAGTTCACGAAGACTATCTCTCCCAGTTGCGCGAACACTCTGAGTCACTTGTTGTCGTTTTGAATAAAGTGGACATGCTCGATCCCGACGAACGTCAATATGTTGAAAGAGACGTTGCTCGGCTAGTGACTGACGATGGGGTTAGCGTTCGCGTTCTGCCTGTGTCCGTGGCGAGTGGGGAAGGTCTAGTTGAGCTTTCCCGGTTACTCGGAGCAAAAGTGAAGGCAGCCGATGCTCAGCGAACCAAGATCGCAGCGGATCTGCGCATGATGTCAAATAGAATCAGTGCAACCATCGTTGCAGATCATGGCAAATATGAACTGGCACCGATGCCATCTTTTTCTCCTGTCGCACATGCTGTGGCGCAAGCAAGCGGCGCTGAAACTGTGGCACGGGCTGCGGGCGGATCGTATCGTATTCGTGCAAGTTTGAGAACAAGTTGGTGGTTTACACGGTGGTTCCATCAGCGTCGTGATCCTCTGAAAATTTTGCGTTTGGACACACCGATGGGCAAAGTCGCTCCCACGACGGGCCTGATTCCTTCTCCAGGCTATCTTGCAGCCGCTGAGGGTGAAGGCCGACGGTTCTGCGCCCGTGCCACTGAGGGAATGCCGAGGATGTGGGCACGTGAAGTACAGACACAGGGACAGCACCATCTCGAACAGTTTCTTTCTCGGATCGACACATTGCTCGCTAGCGTGAATGTCGAGCCTGACCGGACGCCGATCTGGTGGCGCGTCGCTAACGTTATGCAGTGGCTGTTTGCGTTTGTAGCGATCACAGGTTATCTCTGGCTCGGACTGAAAATTTTTGGTCCGACCCTGGGCCTATTCTTGCCGGACCCTGCGCGACTGGGAATTTTTGAGGTGCCATTACTTCTGTGCATTTTTGGAATGGCCGTTGGCCTTATCTTGAGCATATGTGGTGCATTTTTTGTTCGACGTGGGGAAGCGAAGGTTGAGCGCCGTGTACGGGCGCGGATCGAGAATGCTGTCCTTCATGCATCTGAGGATATTGTCCTTGAGCCGCTTGTTCATGAGCGCCATGTGTATAAGGGATTTGTGGACGCCATGATAATCATGGGGAACGTCAAGGCCTAAGCAAGAGAAAACGAGTCGCCGGCTTCCGCAGTGGGAAACCGGCGACTCGTCACTTACCTAGCGCCCTTTTCGAAAATCGCCCTTGCGAAAGCCATTCTTGCGAAAGCTTCCGCGTTCGTTCGATTTCCGTCGATCGCCGAAGGCACGATCAGCACGTGCTTTTCGGAATTCGTACGGATCTCGAGCGGAACGTTCACGATCTCGTCGAGATTGCTGATCAGGGTCATCAATGTAGTCACGGATGGGACGTCGGTCAAAATCATCGCGGTTCTTCCGATGCCCGAAGCTGCCGTCACGCTTGTTGAAACCGCCGTCACGCTTGAATGAGCCCCGTGTGCCCTTTGCAGGGCCGTGATCTTTGCGAATGCCCAGCTCACGTCCAGAAACCTGTGCACGGGAGATTTTAGAGATTGTGCGTTCATCAAGCTCATGTGCAATCTCGACCAGCGAGAAGGTGGGGTAGATATCAATCTTGCCCAGCTGAGAACCTGTAAGGCCACCTTCATTCGTCAGAGCGCCCACGATAGCCCCTGGAGCTACGCCATCCTTCTTACCAACTTCGACGCGATACATTGTTCCGTTATGTGCAAAGGTTTTACGTCCGCCCTTGTCACGTCCGCGGCCATTACGTTCAGTACGTAAACGCTCATCGCGCCCCCCACGGATGGACAGATGCTCAGGCTCGTCATCGCCACGAGGTCCAGGGTCGCGCACTCCCATCGCGATCAGACCGTATGCAAGTTGCTCCAGGCTCATGGGGGACTCAGAGTCAGCTTGATGCGTAAGGAACTCTTCGATTGCTTTTTCGTAGACCGACAGACGCCCAACATTGACGCGTTCGATCGCAGATTCGATCAGCCGGCTTGCGCGAAGTGCAGAGACCTGTGCAGGGGTTGGAAGATCCACTTCTTCCATCTGGGCACCAGTTGTTTTTTCAATACGATGCAGACGGAACTTTTCCTTTGGCGTGACGAATGTCAGTGACGTTCCTTCGCGACCTGCACGTCCAGTGCGGCCGATACGATGCACGTAGGTATCAATTTCTTTGGGGACATCGTAATTGACGACGAGACCGATGCGTTCGACGTCGAGGCCACGCGCGGCGACGTCGGTCGCAACGAGGACATCGATGGAACCTTCACGGAGACGATTGACGAGTTTTTCGCGATCTTTTTGAGCAACGTCGCCAGAGAGGGCGGCAGCTTGGACACCGCGTGTTGAAAGTTCGATCGTCAGGTCTTCCGCGGTTGCACGGGTACGTACGAATACGAGCGCAGCATCAGCCTCGGTGGTAGCGAGGACTCGGGCCAACGCGCCAGTCTTATGCCGTGACGGAACCACTGCGTAAGTCTGGTGAATCGTATCGGTTGTTGACGCCGGACGCGTCACCGTGACTTCGACAGGGTCACTCATATGCTCTTGGGCAACCTGACGGATTGAGGAAGGCATAGTTGCGGAGAACAGAGCAGTAATGCGTTCCTTCGGCAAGGATGTCGCAATGGTATCGACGTCTTCTGCGAAGCCCATACGCAACATTTCGTCGGCCTCGTCAAGCACGAAGTACGTCACATGCGAGAGGATTAGTGCCTTGCGTTCAATGAGATCCATGATACGGCCGGGCGTTCCGACAACAACTTGTGCGCCGCGCTCAAGAGCCCGTAATTGTGGCCCGTAGGGCGAACCACCGTAGACAGAGACGACTTCGAGTCCGCCAGTTTTTGCAGCGAACGTCGAGATTGCATCGGCACCCTGCATCGCAAGTTCGCGAGTTGGAGCGAGAACAAGTGCCTGGACTTCGTCTTTTTCCGCATCAACGTGGGTTAGAAGCGGAAGGCCAAAGGCGGCGGTTTTTCCTGTTCCGGTTTGTGCAACACCGATGACGTCATGGCCAGTAAGGAGATGCGGAATGGCCTGTTCTTGGATTTCGGTGGGCTGTGTAAAACCGAGTTCGGTCACAGCCTGAAGAAGGTTTTCGGGCAGGGAAAGTTCAGAAAATGTGGTCACAAAAATATCCAATCTGGGGAATCGGCCCCTTGGCCATCCCCGGAAAACACATCTGAACTAGTGGGGCAAGGCCGTTCTTCCAGCCTACTTGTTTTCTTCGTTATCTGGAGAGGTTGGCGTGGTGCTTTCGGACACAACATCGCCGTGCTGGTATGCGTTCGGTGTAGCAGTGACTCCGGTGGCACAGGACTCGTCGCTCGATTCAGCAGAGGGAGGATCTTCCAAACCGAGTCGTCGTGAGACAACAAGACCTGCTAATAGCAGAACTAACATCGAACAAATTGCAGTAAGAAATGCCCAATGACCGAGGTCGACTGTCATGGAAAATGCAATACCTGCATAAGCGATACACGCGGCCGCGCCCATATTGTCTGCGATTTGAGCTGCTGCAGAGATTTTGCCGTGACGGGATTTCGGCGTATATCCGAGAGCGAAAACGAGCAAGAGTGGGTAGGTCAATCCGGTGCCGAGGCCTGCGATGAGCCAGCCGACAATAACGAGAACCCCTGTGACTTCGTGGAAAGATCCAGCAATGGTGATTGCTGAACCGATGATCTGACAAATGACACCAATCGTGGGAATGCGTTTTCTGCGTTCTTCGCCTGCGCAACTTTGTAGATATGAGCCCAGAGCCCAAGTCACAGCGCCTGCGGCGAGCACGAGACCAGCACGTTTTGGACCCCAGTTGTGAACGTTCTTGAGCATAAGCGGTAGGTAAATCTCTACCGCGAAGTATGTGCCGTAAACGATTCCGCGAAGGAGAATAATCGAGGGCACCCCGCGTCGGGCAGACAGGGTTCCGGCAGGGACAAGCGGACGAACGAAAAAGAAAGCCGCAACCGAGCAAATCGCGATCATCGCAAGAGCCCAAGTTTTGAAACCGTCGTCGCCGAGTGTGCTGAGCATCTGCAAAGCGCCAACCGAAATTCCTACCAGAAGCGCGAACGTAAAAGTATCTCCCAATCGGAATCGTGCGCGCGGGTCATGAGTATCAGGGAACAGGCGGAGTTTCGACACAAGAAGTGGGAACATCCCCAAAAGAACAAGGGGGACAGCAGCGAAGACCACACGCCAATGAACATACTCGACAATGAGTCCAGCGACTGCCGGTCCGAGAAGCGACGGAACGACCCAGGCTGCCGCAAAGGTGGCAAAAAGTGAAGGTTGGCGGTCGCTTGGAATGTGGGCACCGACAAGGACAAAAAGCGGCACGACGACAAGACCCGATCCGAGTCCCTGAATAGCACGTCCGAGGACGACGACTTCAACAGTGGGTGCCACAGAAACAATGAGGAGACCACTAATAAATAAAGCAGCTCCGGTGAGCAACGGTTGATTCGGCCCACGATTGTCGGCCCATCGGCCAGCAAGCGCTGTGGTAATGAGCTGAGTTGTGAGAGTGATTCCCGAGGCCAGTGCGTAGAGGTTTTTCCCGTTGAGGAGATCAACCACATATGGCATCACAGTGGTCACTGCGATTGTTTCGAAAGCGATGAGCGAAATGAGAATGACGGATAAAAGCCTCAACCAGTATTCGCTCTGAGACTCGGTAAATTGTTGCTTATTACTCACAGAACCAATCGTTTCGCGAAAATGCCTCAAGGTGCAAGACCAACACGTATGAACCGCGGCACCGATTTTCCTCCGACTGAAGGCTTATTTCTCCATGTGTGAAGCTAAGACAAATGACCCGCCAACAACGACCATGCCACCGACGAGATTGCCCACTCCAGCCAGAAGAAGAGCGAGTGCGACATTCGACAAATGTGCTCCACCAGCTGAGTTCATCAGGGCAAGGGAGAAGATCGTCATGTTCGCAACCACGTGCTCAAAACCTGCCGCGACAAAGACTGTGATTGCCCACGCAATGACGATAATCTGAGCAACTTCATTCTTCATTCGGCCAATCGTCCAGATGGCGAGGCAGACCATAACATTACACATGACGGCGCGAAAAAAGATTTCTGGGGCACCCTTTGACAATTTGCCACTAACAACGGCATCAAGCATCTGCCAGTTTGCGGTTTTGTGGCCGAAGACATTGGATAGCGTGAAAAGCGCAGCCATAACAATCGAACCAACGAGATTGCCGATGAGCATGAAGACGATCAACCACGATGCCCGCGCAACGGTGACAGCTTTCTTCAACGCGGCGAGCGGCATAATCATCATTCCTGATGTTGCGAGTTCTCCGCCTGCAAATATTACGAGAACAAGTCCGATACCGAAGGTCAGCCCCATCATCAATCCAGAAACTGATGAACCCGCGACATAGAGTTTGGACACTGCGGCAAACATGATCAAACATCCGATTCCTACGAAAGCTCCCGCAAGTGAGCCCCCGACGAGATAACCGCCGGGATTATTCGCTTTCGCTGACTTTGCGAGGCCGACGTCGGCTTGCTGGGTGATGGATTCAGTGATTGTCACGGCAGTTCCTTCC
Organism: Arcanobacterium sp. (ex Cirak et al. 2026); assembly: GCF_053585065.1. NCBI lineage: Bacteria > Bacillati > Actinomycetota > Actinomycetes > Actinomycetales > Actinomycetaceae > Arcanobacterium > Arcanobacterium sp. (ex Cirak et al. 2026). The sequence goes on along the minus strand of NZ_JBQJCE010000009.1, from coordinate 58,058 downwards.
GAAAAGTTGGTTAGCCTGATCATCTTAGTGTCAACATCGCTGGCTACGCAGGACTTCTGTCCGACGTGGATGCGCGTTTGAGGAGTGACTCACCTGTGTTCCAGAGAGAGGAGGACACGCAAGGGGCGTAAACTGGATGTTGCACTCCGCGCCCGTCTCGCGTGAAGTGCCGCCCGCTCGTCTCGCGGGTGTACACAAGATAAAAGGAGGACACGTGCTTCGCACGCGAATGGCAGGTTCCCTGCGCAAGGAAGATATCGGCTCCACAGTTACTCTCACAGGCTGGGTTGATCGTCGCCGTGATCATGGCGGCATCGCATTCATTGATTTGCGTGATGCTTCAGGCATCGCTCAGGTCACAGTACGCGAAGAGGTTGCACATGAGCTCCGTAACGAGTTTGTTGTGAAAGTTACGGGAGTCGTACGGGAGCGTCCGGAAGGCAATGCTAACCCGAATCTTCCCACTGGCGATATCGAACTTGAAACCGAAGAACTCGAGATCCTGAACCCTTCGGCGCCGCTGCCGTTCCAGGTGTCGGATCACGCAGAAGACGCCGGATCAGTTAACGAGGAAACGCGCCTGAAGTACCGTTATCTCGATCTACGTCGTTCGTACGAGCAGAAAGCAATTCGCCTGCGTGCGAAGGTGTCGCAAGCCGCGCGTCGCGTCCTCGACGGCCATGACTTCGTCGAGATTGAAACTCCGACTTTGATTCGCTCAACGCCTGAAGGTGCGCGTGACTTCATTGTTCCGGCTCGGCTTGCTCCAGGATCGTGGTACGCACTTCCTCAATCGCCACAGTTGTACAAGCAGTTGCTCATGGTTGCAGGTATGGAACGCTACTACCAGATCGCTCGTTGTTACCGTGACGAGGACTTCCGCGCTGATCGTCAGCCAGAGTTCACCCAGCTTGACGTTGAGATGAGCTTTGTCGAGCAAGAAGACGTAATGAAGGTTGCCGAGGACATCCTTACTGAGGTCTGGAGCCTGATCGACTACAAGATCGAGACGCCGATCCCACACATGACCTATAAAACAGCGATGGAGAAGTATGGTTCGGATAAGCCGGATCTGCGTTTCGGCCAAGAACTTGTCGACCTGACCGAATATTTCAAGGACACTCCGTTCCGTGTGTTCCAGAACGAGTATGTCGGTGCGGTTGTCATGCCAGGAGGCGCATCCCAGCCACGACGCACCTTCGATAAATGGCAAGAGTGGGCGAAGGCACGTGGGGCGAAGGGTCTTGCATATGTGACGGTTGCCGAGGACGGTACCGTAGGCGGCCCAGTCGCGAAGAATATTTCCGACGCCGAGCGCGAGGGTCTTCTCGAAGCGACAGGTGCAACCAATGGCGACTGCATCTTCTTTGCTGCGGGTGAGCCGACAGCGTCGCGCGAGTTGCTGGGTGCAGCTCGCCTTGAGATCGGCGAGCGTTGTGGCCTGATCAAGGAAGGCGAATGGGCATTCGTCTGGATTGTCGATGCTCCGTTATTCAAGCCGACGAAGGCGGCACAGGCCGAAGGTGATGTGGCGATTTCCGATGGTACCTGGACTGCAGTGCACCACGCGTTCACCTCACCCAAGCCGGAGTGGCTGGAGAAGTTCGATACAGATCCGGGCAATGCGCTTGCCTACGCCTACGACATCGTGTGTAACGGCAACGAAATCGGTGGAGGATCGATTCGTATTCACAGCCGCGAAGTACAAGAGCGTGTCTTCAAGGTGATGGGACTGGATGCTGAGGCTGCTCAGGAGAAGTTTGGTTTCCTCCTCGATGCCTTTAAGTTTGGTGCTCCGCCTCATGGTGGTATCGCTTTCGGCTGGGATCGTATCGTCTCGTTGTTGGTCGGTGCTAAGTCGATTCGCGACGTCATCGCTTTCCCGAAGATCGGCAACGGCTGGGATCCGCTTTCGGATGCTCCTGCACCGATTACAACTCAGCAACGTAAGGAGGCTGGCGTGGATGCCAAGCCGAAGAAATCGGGCGTGAAGAAGGAAGAAAACTGACTGCACACGATTCTGGCTATGCCTTTTGGCAAATGACTGTGCAAGGGCGAACGGGTGGTCGGGTTCTCTTTGAGGAATCTGACCACCAGTTCGGCGTGCGCTTAGAAGAAAAAGATGGCCAGCGTGAGTTAATCGCAGCGGGGGATCCTGACTCTGCGATTTCCGCTATCGCTCAGATTGGTGGAGATTGGCGTCCCGACATCACCACTATGACCACTGAGATCCGTGAAGCGTTGCCGGAAGATATGGCGCAATTTCTCGGTCCTGAATGGGGATATCGGTGGGAGTTTTGGTACGCGGATTCTCCGCTACAACCAGTCGCAGGCACCGAAAACGTTGTATTGCTCACTCACGGGAGTAACGATTTAGCTCAGTATGCCGATGATATTCGCGAGGCATTGGCTGCATCGAATCCCATTTCCGATGCCAATGAGTCTTTCGACAAGCTCTCGTGGTTTGTTGCGTTTGCTGAGGAAGGTTCTGTTGGGGCAGTAATGGGATGTGAAACCCATGTGGTTGGCGAACAGAGATTGGCTTACTTCCATGGTCTTGGCACTGTTCCGGCTTTTCGTGGACGCGGGTATGCGTCGACACTGATGGTTGCGGCGGTCAATATCGCTTTGGAATCCCATGACGCCATTTACTTTGGTATGTGGGCATGGAATGAGGGAGCATGTCGAATTTACTCACGTGTCGGACTGACGAATGGGGCTCATCTGATTGAAGGTCGTCGAGAACCCTTCATCGAGTTGGGCTGACACTATTCCGTCTCGCGTGGCATTGAGCTCGCGAGACGGAATTTTTCGTAGAACTTTTTCGCCCATCGTGGTGCCCACCAATTCCAGTTACCCATGAGAGTCATCAACGCTGGGACAAGTAGTAAGCGGACGATTGATGCGTCGAGGAAAACAATGATGGCTAGGGCGACTCCGATCTGCTTGATCGCCAGCATGTCAGCAAAAATAAAACCGACGAAAACCGCAATAATAATTGCTGCAGCAGACGTAATGATGCGCCCAGAATGTTGAAGCCCGAGTTCCACGGCTCGGTCATTTGAGTTCCCCTTATCCCACATCTCTTTCACGCGTGCAAGCAAGAAGACTTCGTAATCCATCGCCAACCCAAAACCGAAAGCGAAACTCAACGTCACAACGAATGTCTGAAGTCCTCCAACGGTAGGCAGTCCGAATAGCCCGTACTCGAAGAGTGATACGGTGATTCCCATCCCCGCTATCAAAGAGAATGAATTAATGATGAGTGCTTTGAGCGGAGCGATAAACGAGCCAGTCATGAAGAACAGCAAAATCAGTACTGAGACAGTCATCATGGCGATTGCTCCTGGGGCTGCACTGAGCACAGCTGTGTTGAAGTCTGCTTGCATCGCTGCTGCGCCACCGACGTCGGCGCGTGGGAATGTTGAACGCAAGGCGGTCACGACGTCGGCCACTTTCGCGCCGACGGGATCCAACGCGTTGACATAAACATCAACTGCTTGTCGATGATCGAGCTGACGGGGAGCACCGATCTGTGTGACTCCGTCTATCGCTGCCAGTTGTTGTATTGGTGCCTCTTCACCGCGAGGAAAGAGAATTGTTGCCTCGGGTGTGCGTAGGAGCGGATATCGATCTTGGATTTCCTGATACCCGACGAGAACAGAGGAATTCTGGGGAACGTTTTCGATGAAGGACGAACGCATTTGCAGCGAGGCAATTGGCAAGGCAGCAATGATCAGTAATGTCACCGTTGAAAGCAATACTGGCCACGGGTGGGCGTGGACTTTTGCTGCAATGCGGGAGAAGACTCCGTCATCGCTTGTGCGATCACCCGTGCCTTTCACAAACTTTCCTAAATGAGGGATTCGAGTCAGAATCGATGGACGAACGAGCCGCTGACCGAGGAGAACAATCAATGCTGGCAAGAGTGTCAATGCTGATGCCACCGCGATGAAAGTGACAAGCATAGCCCCGGCGCCGATCATCTTGATCATCGGGGGAGCCATCGTGAGTAAACCAGAAATGGAGACGATAATGGTCAGTGCGGAGTAGGCGATTGTACGCCCAGAAGTCGTGATCATGGCAGTGACGGCAGTGTGCACAAGATGATGAACGTCGTCGGGGAGGTCACCGGTGGTGAGGGAATATCCATGTCGAACTAATTCCTGGCCGACCTCTTCTCGGAAACGCGAGACCATCAACAGTCCGTAGTCGATTGAGAGTGCGAGGCCGATGATGGATAAAACATTGAGGATATAGGAATCCACTGTGGTAGCGAACGTCAATCCCCACACTTCGCCCATACCAATCACGATCGACACTATTGCAGTTACGAGAGGTAATCCGGCGGCAAGTAGCCCGCCAAAGATAACAATCAGTAAGACGAGTGCTGTTGGCAATCCGATTGCTTCACCCGTCACGAGATCCTGTGTCACCTGTCCGAGTACGGCATGTTCAAACAGGTGCGGAGAGACAGCACGTGCATGAGCTGGAGCAATTGTCCGAGCAAATGTGTTGACCGCGTCGAGCACGCGCGGTTCGTCATCAGGGTGGTCATAAGTGATGACGACGGCGTATCCATCTGCACTCATCAAATCAGCACTTGGATCACGCAACTGGGCGGTTTTTTCTTCAGTAGTCGCCCGGTTGCGCTGGTCAATCTTCGCATGCGCGAATTTTTCAGCAACGATAAGCGGATCCGTCACTTGGCCGTGTGGCTCGACCTTGTGTCGCAATTGAGCTAACGCTTCTCGCGATTCTTGCGCGGATGTGCCGGTGACGGAAATAAGCACTCGATGCCCAGATTCTTCGTTTGTTGCTTGAGCAACGATGTCGGACTGAGAGCCAGGGACAAGTGACGTGGTGGTTGCCATTCGCGTAAAAAGTCCACCAGCACCGAAACCCCATACTGCAGCGAGTAATGCAAGAGCAACGAAGGCGACCCACGCTGCCACCATTGATCGAGGGAATCGATCAACAATCCGAGCGATACCTGTGAACATATTTCTATCGTGGCACTGCGGCAGCAAGGAGAATAGCAGTTTTCTTAAGGGCGAACGCGTCACGTCAATGACGTGGTTTCAACTGATGTTGGGCGTGGGAAACCCCTACGATGGGTGTGTGGATCTTTTTGAAAGTGCAATAATTAACGACGTCGGGACACCCGATCATTCGCATGCGCCTCTCGCAGTGCGAATGCGTCCACGGACGATTGCTGAGGTGGTTGGACAGGAACATTTACTCGGTCCTGGACAACCGCTGACACGGATGATCGAAGGTGATGCGTCAGCCGCGTCTTCAATATTTTTATGGGGTCCGCCGGGGATTGGGAAGACCACACTCGCCTATCTCGTCGCCAGAGCAGGTAATCGGCGCTTTGTCGAGATCTCCGCTGTTTCTGCTGGTGTGAAAGATGTGCGCAACGTGATCGAGGACGCAAAGCGCCACTTGATGACCGACGGGCAAGAAACTGTCTTGTTTGTTGACGAAGTTCATCGGTTTTCCAAAACGCAGCAGGATGCCCTGTTACCGGCAGTCGAAAATCGCTGGGTTGTTCTCATTGCGGCAACCACACAGAACCCATCCTTTTCTGTTATCTCTCCGCTGCTCTCGCGTTCCCTCTTACTCACGCTTCATCCGCTCGGTTCCGACGACGTCGGGCTGCTGATCGATCGGGCGCTTGCTGACGAACGAGGCTTGTCCGGTTGCGTCACGCTTGACGCCGACGCTCGTGAGGCAATCATCCGGCTTGCGGGAGCTGACGGGCGGCGGTCGCTGACAATTCTTGAAGCAGCCGCAAGCGGCGGGGGAGCGCATGTGACTCTCGCCGATGTCGAAGCGGCGGTTGACGTTTATGCTGTGCGTTACGATCGTGACGGTGATCAACACTACGACGTTATTTCGGCTTTTATTAAATCGATACGGGGTTCGGACGTGGACGCTGCAATGCACTACCTTGCCCGTATGCTTGAGGCCGGCGAAGATCCGAGATTTATAGCTCGACGATTGATGATCTCAGCAGCGGAAGATATTGGAATGGCTGATCCATCTGCGCTTCAAACAGCAACTGCAGCGGCTCAATCGGTAGCTCTCGTGGGTATGCCAGAGGCACGAATTATCCTTGCCGAGGCTGTGGTACACCTGGCAACAGCCCCGAAATCGAACCGTGCATATCTGGCGATTAACAAGGCAATCGCCGATGTTCGGGCTGGAAAAGTCGGGCAAGTACCGGTGCATTTGCGTGATCAAAGTGTGAAGGCATCAAAGATTGCTGCTGCGCAGACTGGACATAACACGAACTATATTTACCCGCATGACTTACCCAATGGTGTTGCAACGCAACAGTATCTTCCGGATGAATTGCGTGGGACTGTTTATTACGAGCCGCTAGAGCGAGGCTTCGAGGCACAGATCACGGAGCGAATGGCGAAGATCCAGCATATTTTGAACGGATAGTGCTATAGTTATCGGGTTGCTCATGCAACACCTGGGGTCTTAGCCCTTGTGGTTGGCCCCGCGTTTCGCTGAAATCCGGTGAAATGTGCCAAGAAGTCGACAGGAGAAACATGTCTTCGAAGAACCGCGCACGCAAGTCTGTGCGCATGTCCCGTGCCCTCGGCATTGCTCTGACCCCTAAGGCTGAGCGCTACATGCAGCGCCGCCCGTACCGTCCAGGTGAGCATGGCCGTGGCCGCGTCAAGGATTCCGATTACTCGATCCGTTTGAAGGAGAAGCAGCGTCTTCGTGCCCAGTACGGCATTCGCGAAGCTCAACTCCGCAAGATCTGGAATGAAGCCCGTAAGATGGAAGGTATGTCGGGTGAGAACCTGATGGCTCTTCTAGAATCGCGTCTTGATGCGCTCGTTCTTCGCGCTGGTTTCGCTCGTACGATCGCCCAGGCTCGTCAGATTGTGGTTCATGGCCATATCCTCGTTGACGGCAAGCACGTTGATCGCCCGTCGTTCCGTGTTAAGCCTGGCCAGGTTGTTCAGGTTAAGCCGAAGTCGCAGACCTCGCCGATGTTCCTTGCCGCTGCTCAGGGTCAGCATGCTGACGTTCTGCCAGCTGTTCCTGAGTACATCAAGGTTGATCTTGAGAAGCTGCGTTTCGAGTTCGTCCGTCTCCCACTGCGTCCGGAAATCCCGGTCACCTGCGAGATTCAGATGGTCGTCGAGCACTACTCGCGCTGATCATCACTTCGCAACGCGCCGCGGTTCACCGCGGCGCGTTGCTGTATTCAGGTAAACTATCATCCATGGAACCTGTGACTCTCGGACAGATTGCGGCGCTTATTGCAGCGCTCGCCTTCTTGGCTCTCGTGTATTTCATGATTCGACCCCTGAATAAGCTCTCTGGTGTACTTGATCGGCTTGCTGAATCACTGCGTGAACTCACGGAGCACACCCTGCCAGCGATTGACGAAGCAGCTCAGACAGTTGCTGGCGCGAATAATCAAGTCGCTCGTTTGGATCAGATCACCGCAGCGGCTGCCCGAACCACAGAAGATATTTCCGCGATGACTACTCTCGTAACCTCCACCGTCGGAGCGCCGTTTATCGCTCTACGAAAGGGAGCAGCGAAAGTGAAAACTACTTTCTCTCACCGCGAAGAGAATCAGGAAAACTAAGGAAGAGAATGCGTACAGCTGAAATCCGCCGTCGTTGGCTTGAGTACTTCGACAAGCACAACCATAAGATCGAAGATTCAATCTCGCTTGTTTCACCAGATCCATCGATCCTGTTCACGATTGCAGGAATGGTGCCGTTCATTCCATACATTATCGGCACGGAGAAAGCCCCATACCCGCGTGTGGCATCAGTACAGAAATGTATTCGGACGAACGATATCGAAAACGTCGGTCGTACAACTCGTCACGGCACCTTTTTCCAGATGTGCGGCAACTTCTCTTTCGGTGATTACTTTAAAGAAGGTGCTATTGATCTGGCGTTTGGCCTGCTCACATCATCGGTTGATGAAGGTGGTTATGGTTTAGAGATTGATCGCCTGTGGGTCACCATCTGGGAAGAAGATGATGTTGCTTTTGACGCCCTTGTCAAAGTTGGTGTTGATCCGAAACACATCGTCAAGCTCAAGCGTGAAGAAATCTTCTGGTCCACGGGTCAGCCGGGTCCGGCAGGTCCGTGTGCAGAGATTCACTACGACCGTGGCCCAGCTTACGGCTCCGAAGCTGTCGGAGGCACTGTTGATCCGGGCGGCGATCGCTACTTGGAAATCTGGAATCTGGTGTTTGACCAGTTCCTGCGCGGTGAAGGCGAAGGCAAGGATTTCCCTCTTCTGGGAGATCTTGACCAAACGGCGATCGATACGGGTGCAGGCTTGGAGCGTCTAGCATTTATTTTGCAAGACAAGCCGAATATGTACGAAACTGACCAGGTTTACCCGGTCATTGAGGCGACAGAGAAGCTGACTGGCAAGAAGTACGGCGACAATGCCGACGACGACGTACAGATGCGTGTCATTGCTGACCATGTGCGCTCGGCACTGATGCTGATCTGCGACGGCGTCACCCCAGGAAATGACGGTCGTGGCTACGTGCTCCGTCGTCTGATTCGCCGCTCTGTTCGTTCGGTTCGTCTTCTGGGCTATGACGATGTGGCACTTCCTGTTCTCCTGACAGCGTCGAAGGATGCGATGAAAGAGTCCTACCCTGTACTTGAGGCAGAATTTGATCGTATTTCTCGGGTTGCATACGGCGAGGAAGACACATTCCGCCGTACTCTCAATCAAGGCACGCAAATTTTTGATGCTGCCGTAGCGAAGGCGTCCAAGGCAGGCGTTCCGCTGTCAGGTTCGGACGCATTCACTCTGCATGACACCTACGGGTTCCCAATCGATCTCACCCTTGAGATGGCCAGCGAAAAAGGTGTCAAGGTTGACGAAGGCGAATTCCGCGCACTCATGCAAGAGCAGAAGGATCGTGCTCGCGCCGATGCGCGTGCAAAGAAGACCGGTCACGTGGATGCCACCGTCTACCATGAAATCCAGGCGAAAGAAGGCGGTAATACCCACTTCCTTGGATACACGGATTATTCGGCAGACGGCAAAGTTGTCGCAATCTTGAAGGACGGACAGCCTGTTCCTGCTGCTGAAGCACCAGCCGAAGTCGATATTGTTCTGGATCAGACGCCATTCTGGGCTGAACAAGGCGGACAGCTTGCCGATCATGGAACAATTTCTGTGTCCGGCGGCGGCATGTTCGAAGTTGACGATGTACAGATGCCGGTGAAAGGGCTCTTCGTCCACCGCGGTACTCTGACAGAAGGTTCCATTGCGCTGGATGACTCAGTGTTCTCTCAAATCGATATTCAGCGTCGTAAAGAAATTGCGCGTGCCCACACGGCCACGCATATGGTTCACAAGGTTCTCCACGAGTACCTCGGCGAACAAGCGACCCAGGCAGGTTCTGAGAATTCACCGTCGCGTCTTCGCTTCGACTTCCGCCACGGAGAGTCTGTTCCGACAGCGACGATGCACGAAATTGAGGAGCGTACGAACCAGCGATTGCAAGAAAATCTTGCTGTCACAGATCAGATCATGAGTCTAGAAGACGCCAAGAAGTCGGGCGCAATGGCACTGTTTGGAGAGAAGTACGGAAAAGAAGTTCGTGTTGTCTCCATCGGCGGTGATTGGTCGCGCGAACTGTGTGCAGGAACGCACGTTCCTGAGACAGGCAATATTGGTCTTGTCTCGGTGCTCGGAGAATCGTCCATTGGTTCGGGTATTCGCCGTATCGAAGCTCTCGTTGGGCCAGGGGCCTATGCTCAAGGGGCTCGTGAGCGCGCTATGGTTTCGCACCTTGCATCCCTGACAAAGGTTCGCCCGGAGGAACTTCCTGAGCATATTGACTCGTTGCTCAATCGTCTTAAGGAAGCTGAGAAGCAAATTGCAGCACTTCGATACGATAAGCTCGCATCGACGTTCGATTCGCTTTTTGCTTCGCGTGTTCGAGTTGGTGGCGTCGACGCTGTGATCGCGAAGATTGGTGATGTGGCATCGGCAGACGAAGTTCGTACTGCAGCTACGGATCTTCGTGCACGCTTCGGTTCTGAGGCAGGAGTCGTCGCCCTTATCGGCGTGGCAAACGGACGTCCCTCGGTTGTTGTTGCGGTCAACGAAGCAGCTCAAAAGAATGGTGTGAAGGCTGGTGCCCTCGTTTCGCTTGCCGCCAAGACTCTCGGTGGCGGTGGCGGTGGCCGTCCTGACCTCGCTCAGGGAGGTGGTACGGATATCTCCAAGATTGATGTAGCACTTGAGACGATTCGGGGTGCACTTGCCTGAGTTTCGTCGGGGAGTGAGGATCTCGGTCGATGTTGGTATGGCACGCGTTGGCGTCGCCAAGTGCGACTCGGCCGGGATCCTCGCAACCCCTCTTGCTACGTTAGCCAGAGGGAAAAATGATTTCGGTCAAGTTGCTCGCTGGATCGATGAGTTTGACGCTATTGAAGTAGTGGTCGGGCTCCCTCTGAATATGGATGGAACTGAAGGAAAATCCGCTAAGGAATGTCGTAGATGGGCGCGACGTTTGTCTAAACGAGTGAATGTGCCTATTCGTCTCGTTGATGAACGGATGAGCACCGTTACGGCACATCGTCAGCTCCATGAAGCCGGGAGAGCTGAGATTTCTCATCGCGCAGTTATTGACCAAGTCGCGGCTGTCGTTATTCTTGAGTCGGCACTGCAATTTGAAAAGAACACAGGGCGCGAACCCGGTGAATTGATTGAAAGGACCAACGATGTCTGAATTCTTCGGTGTGGACTCTGGACACTCGCCAGGAGCCGGGCGACGTCGGGAACGTGCTCGTCGGCGTAAGATCAAGACAGCGATCGCTCTCTTTGTCACTGCGATGCTCGTCACCGGAGTCGGCTTCGCTGTGGTGCCGTGGGTGAAGCAGACCTTGATGTCAACGTCCGTTTCGGATTATACCGGTGAAGGGACAGGGGAAATCGTTGTCACCATTCCTGAAGGTGCTACTGGTACAGCGATGGGAAAGATTCTCCAGGAAAAAGGCGTCGTGAAGTCTGTTGCCTCTTTCGTTTCAGCCTTCAAAGAGTCTCCTCGCGCGGCACAGATTCAGCCTGGCTCCTATACAATGCGCAAGCAAATGTCGGGAGCGAGTGCAGTCGCTCGTCTTCTTGATCCAGCAGCGAAAGCGAACGCGGGTGTGACAGTTGTCGAAGGATTTACTGCCCGTCACGTATTTGAACGCATGGCCAACGTCATGCAGATTCCGCTTGAGGACATTGTTTCTGCATCGAAGGACGCTGCAGCGATTGGACTTCCGAGTGTTGCCAAGGGCAATATCGAAGGTTGGCTCTCACCTGCGACATATAATTTCGACCCGGGGACAACTCCCGCTCAGGCGCTCAAGAAGATGGTCGAACGGCGCATTAGTGAACTCGAAAAGCTAGGGATTTCCCAAGATCAGTGGCAACGTCAGCTCATTATTGCCTCGATCGTTGAACGCGAAGTCAGCTTTGAAAAGTATCGCGGTCAGGTTGCTCGCGTCATCCTTAACCGACTTGAGGATAAATCGGTCTCTCACGGACTGCTCCAGATGGACTCAACCGTTCTGTACGGTGTGGGAAAGAGTGGCGGCGTTCCGACAGCTGCCGATCTGAAGAATGATAACCCTTACAACACTTATCGCCATAAGGGTCTCCCACCTGCTCCGATTTCGAATCCGTCGATGGAAGTTATTCGTGATTCGATCAACCCTCCAGCAGGAAAATGGCTGTTTTTCGTCACCGTCGATCTCAATACGGGTGAGACAAAGTTCGCTGATAATCTCGATGAGCACAACGCGAATGTTGCGCAGTTCCGCAAGTGGCTTGAAGATCACCCACAGGATAAGAAGTGAGAATTGAGGTCGTTGGCCCGTCGCGATGGCGTGACTGCGTCATCGCGGCGCATCGGGCGACGGGAGTTGACGCCACTGGACGAGATGCCTCAATTTCCGAGGTTGCCGATATTATCCGACATGCGTCTGACGACGTCGTCGGTATCGAGTTTCATCCGAGTTTATGTTCCGCTGTCGCCGGCGTGACTGATCTTGACGATGGCCTTGCACGAGAGACATCGGTTCGTTCTGTGGTGGCGTTCCAACCGACGGGCAACGCGCGTATGGCAATCGGTTGTCAGTCGCTGACTTCCGGAATTGTGCGTGCAACTCGTGTTGCGAGTATCGAACTTGGCAGGACAGCGATCCTCGGTGGCCGAGAACTTGCCGCGAGCGCACTTGTGAGTGCGGTAGAACTCAAAGCACGCTCAATTTTTCTTGCACCCCTCAATTCGGCAGGACCGGGTTCAGCAATATCAGCAGCACACCGTTTAGGTCTCGATGTATCTGCCGTGCGTTTCGATGCGCTTATCGGTCGGCTTGACGAATTCGATTCGCTCATGATCTGCGGCACGATCCCGCAGGATTTGAATGCGCAGATACAGGACTGTGGGGTACCTGTCGTCCGTGTCGCTCCTGGTGAAGGAGGCGGTGTTCCGTATGAGGCAATCCTTGCTCGACAAATTGAAGATGCGCAACGGATCCTTACCGGAGTGAATCCCGATCTTAGCGTTATTGAAAAGATTGTGGAAAACTTTGCGACGTGATGGCGACTCCGAGATATCGTGTCGCCATGACTCTTTTACTCACTATCGCGGTTGTTTTGTGCGCTTTTATCAACCAGGACACTCCCTGGAGACTTGCACTGATGGGAATATTTTATTTCCCATTGATCGCAAATGCCCGCTTAGATTTTCACACCCAAACGTTACGAGTATCGTGGACGAATAGTGCGATCATTGTGGCCGTGATTGCGGGAATATTTCAGGGGGCGCCTTTACTCCATTGGATGTGGAGTGTCGGCTGCGCAGGTGTTGTTGCGGGAATTTCGTTAGCCAGCCGAGGACGTCTCATCGGACTAGGAGATGCCCGCTTACTCCTTGCGATCGCTTTGTGGCAAGGAACACTTGTGCCGCAGCGAATATGGTGGACGTGTGTGATCGCGATTGCTTGTCACTGTGTGGCACTTGGTGCGCTGATGGTTCGTCGGCGGTTGCATCGGGGAGATACTCACCCATTCGGTCCTGCTCTTGTTGCCGGATGTGCGTGCGTTGACGCGTTAGCATGAGATAATGCTCCTATGCATTGGTCAACTGCGGGTGAATCACACGGAAAAGCTTTAGTAGCGCTCATTGAGGGAATCCCAGCGGGTGTCGATATCAGTGCCGAAGCAATTGAAAAAGCACTTGCACGTCGGCGCCATGGTTATGGCCGGGGAAGCAGACAAAAATTTGAAGCAGACCAGCTTGAAATTCTTTCGGGAGTGCGACACGGCAGAACTCTTGGATCGCCGATTGCCATGACAATCGGAAATACTGAATGGCCTAAATGGGAGGCTGTGATGTCACCCCAACCCGTTTCTCACGGTGCTCTGGTACGTAGTAACGGGAAAGGAGACGCGAAGGAGATCGCACGCTACAGGCCATTGACTCAGCCACGTCCGGGACATGCTGACCTCGTCGGGATGAATAAATACGGGTTTTCCTCGGCTCGTAATGTCCTTGAACGTGCCTCCGCGCGTGAAACAGCTGCTCGGGTGGCACTCGGGGAAGTTGCCAGACAGTTCCTGCGCCAAGTTATTGGCATCGAAATCGTCTCGCAGGTGATTGGTATCGGATCGGTTCACTCCGAAGTGCCACCAGCATCAGCGCAGATGGCACAAGCCTTGGACGCAAGCCCAGTGCGCCAACTCGATTCAGAACTTGCCAAGCGCTTCATTGCGCAGATCGATGAGGCGAAAAAAGCAGGTGACACTGTTGGCGGTGTCGTTGAAGTGACGGCGTGGAATGTCCCGCAGGGGTTGGGGACGTATACAGTTGACGACCAACGATTGGATGCAAGAATTGCGGGTGCAATGATGTCAATTCCCTCGGTCAAAGGTGTGGAAATTGGTGATGGATTTGCCTCTGCGATGCGCCGTGGTTCGCAGGCGCATGACGAAATTTACCGCAGTGATCGCGTCCACCGACGCACAAACCGGGCAGGTGGAATTGAAGGCGGAATGTCGAATGGAGAAGCCATCAATGTCCGTTTAGCATTCAAACCTATTTCCACAGTGCCGCGTGCTCTTGAGACAATCGACATTGTGACGGGTGCCAGTGCGACGGCGAACCATCAGCGTTCGGATACGTGTGCAGTGGTTCCGGGCGCTGTTATTTCAGAGGCAATGTTGGCACTTGTTATCGCTCAGGCTCTCCTTGATAAGACGGGGGGAGATTCTCTCGCAGAAGTCAGGCGCAACCTTGACGGATTCCTCGCGCATATTCCGGAGATGCAGCGCTGATGGTACGTGCAGTTTTTATTGGAATGCCGGGGAGTGGGAAGAGTTCAATTGGACGACGAGTCGCGAACCGTCTTGGCGTCGGGTTCGAAGACACGGATTCACTGATCGAACGTTCTACTGGCAAAAAGATTGCTGACCTTTTCCGCGTTGGCGAAGACCACTTTCGCCAGATTGAAGCTGTGACTGTTGCGAAAGCAATGGAGAGATTCGACGGAATCCTCTCGCTTGGAGGCGGCGCGATTCTTGACGCAGGCACGCGTGCATTGCTACAAGAGGTCCCTGTAGTCCTTGTCGACGCTTCCGACGAAGTACTCGCTGCTCGCGTTAAGCATGGACGCTCCGCGCGCCCCTTATTCACCTCACACATCGGGCAAAAAATTGCGCGATTGCGCGCAGAGCGTTCCGCCCTTTACTACGAGAACGCAAATATTATTGTGGATTCATCACGGTTTTCAACGGAACACACAACCTCAGTGGTGGTCAATGCATTATTAAATCCTCCTGTTGTTCGACAAGTCAACGCTGAGCACCCTTACGACGTCGTTATTGGACGTGCCGTTGCCCCCCTCGCAGCTCGTTGTGCCGCAAATTACGCGGCGGGAGTGATCGTCACGTCTCCCGATGTGGTTCACCTCGCGAACCACATCGCCAGGTCAATGAGGCACCTTGGCACACCTGCCACGGTTCTCACCTTGCCACGTGGTGAGGAATCAAAGACGGTGACAGTTGTGGAGAAAATATGGGATCGTCTTCATGAGATGGGAGTCTCGCGCGACGGCGTTCTTGTGGCTGTAGGGGGAGGAGCGACGACCGACGTCGGCGGTTTTGCGAGTGCGACGTGGCTACGTGGGATCCCATGGATTAGTGTGCCAACAACACTTCTGGGAATGGTTGATGCAGCTGTCGGAGGGAAGACCGGGATCAACATGCCTTTTGGAAAGAACCTTATTGGAGCGATTCACTCGCCTGTTGGTGTTTTTGCCGATTTTGATGTGCTAGCTACTTTGCCGCTCCCGATATTGAGGGAAGGAATGGGGGAGGTCATCAAATGTGGTCTCATTTCGAATTCTCCAATTATCGAGACAGTGCTGGAACAGAAGGAAAGGATTCTCGATCCCACGTCAGCCGCGTTGAACGAGGTTGCTGTCCAGGCAATCTCGCTCAAGGCACAGATCGTTTCGGCTGATCTTCATGAATCAGGCCAACGCGAGCTTTTAAATTATGGGCACACGTTGGCTCATGCTTTGGAAGCCGCCAGTGGGTACACGATGGCACATGGAGAAGCAGTCGCTATTGGGTGCGTTTTTGCTGCCGAATTAGCTGTTGCGGAAGGTCTTGCGCAACCGCAATTGGCGAAGCTTCATCGGGATCTCTTTTCAGCGGTGGGTTTGCCCGTTAACGCTCCGAATGCCGATCGTCGCGAGTTGATGAAGTATATGTTTGCTGACAAAAAAGTGCGTGATGGACAACTACGATTTGTTGTGTTGAGTGATGTCGGGGAAGCACATATTGTGGCTGCACCTGATGGATGCGACCGAGCGTTTGATGCGATTGGAGTGAAATGACGATTGTTCTTCTTGGCGCGCCGGGAAGTGGAAAGAGCTCCATCGCGCGTGAGCTACAAAATCTTGGTTATACCGCTGCGGATACGGAGCAAATTGTTGCCCACCGATTCGGAGTTGACCTCGCAGACCTCTATCTCCTGGTTCCACGCGAACAACGAGTGAGGATGAGCGAATCCGTGCTGTCAGAGCTTCTAGATCAGGTTGACGCCGACGGAAAGTTTGTGATTGCAGCCTCGAGTGAGTCATTGCAACACAACAGCGCGGCTATGGCTGCGCTCGGGGAGATGAGCGCTCAAGGTGGACGTGTTGTGTGGCTTCATGCTGATTTATCGACGTTAGTTCGTAGAAACGGCATGATGGGACAACACTCGGCAGCGATCATGATGCCTCGACGACATCTGCGTGAATTGATGGAAACATTGCGTCTCCTGACTGAACCAGTGGTGAACGAGGTTATCGAAACCTCTGATCGTGATGCTGCTGAGATTGCAGCATCTCTCGCGTAAGATCGCTCATAATTGTCTTGTCAATGCTGACAGTTTGCATTGGTGAGCTATCATTGTGGGGCAAATATTTTTGGTTCCCAGGAAGAAGGTTCACGTGGCAACAACAAATGAGTTGAAGAACGGTATGGTGCTCAAGATCGATAACCAGCTATGGCAGGTGGTCGAGTTCCAGCATGTTAAGCCGGGCAAGGGTCCAGCTTTCGTTCGTACCAAGTTGAAGAATGTCCTTTCGGGAAAGAACGTTGATCGTACGTTTAATGCAGGCGTCAAAGTCGAAACTGCAACGGTTGATCGCCGCGATATGCAGTACCTCTACAATGATGGAACTGACTATGTGTTCATGGACTTGGACACTTACGAGCAGCTTCCTATCTCAGCCGATGTGATCGGTTCCTCTAAGAATTTCCTTCTGGAGAACCAGAATGCCGTAGTGGCAACGAATGAGGGAACCGTTCTGTTCATCGAACTCCCCGCATCGGTTGTTCTTGAAGTGACTTTCACCGAGCCTGGTCTCCAAGGCGATCGCTCAAACGCAGGCACTAAGCCTGCAACGGTTGAGACCGGATACGAAGTTCAGGTTCCGTTGTTCGTCAATGAAGGCGACAAGATCAAGGTGGACACCCGCACGGGCGAATACCTCACACGCGCCTGATGGCACAGAACAAGTTTCGCCGTGATGGACGGCGTAAGGGCAGATCGCTGCAGCGTCAGCGTTCTCTTGATGTGCTGTACGAGATCGACTTTAAAGACTTGAGTTCTCGCGACGCGCTAGATTTACTCAAGTTGCGTCAAAGCGAATCAACACATCAGGTACCGATTGGACAGTATGGCGTCGAGATCGTCTCCCATTTCATTGAGAATATGGAGAATATTGACTCGATGATTGAAGCTGCTTCGGGTGCATGGTCGATTGATCGAATGACAATTGTTGATCGTAATCTTCTGAGGCTCGGCGCTGTCGAACTTATGTATGGGGGAGTTGATCGCCCCGTAGTAATCAATGAGGTTGCGTCACTTGCACGTGAGTTCTCGACAGATAAGTCCGTTTCGTTCACGATGGGCATTCTCAATCGCGTTTCAGAAATCTGGGAGCTTGAAAATTCTGGACGTGAGGAGGGTTAACGATTTATCGTTAACATTTTTGTGAACACGTGGGGGAGGTGTTGGCTAGACAAATCACAGTCTGGCCAACACCTCCCTTTGTCATTATGGAAGATATGAAAATGTGAGCGGTGTAACTGCGATGTAAACCGTTTCATCTTCAAGGTTTGACCTGCGTAAACGCTTTGGATGGCTATTTTAAAGACATTTGAGCCTCTCAAAAGTACGCGTGAAGGCCACATTATTCATAAGATATGTAACAAATAACTTCGTGTCCGATCGTTTTCAGGAGGCTATGATGGCTCTTCCCACACTCACCCCGGAACAGTGCAAGGCGGCGCTCGAGAAAGCTGCAGCAGTACGTGCACAGCGTGCAGAGCTGAAATCGAAACTCAAGACAGGCCAGATCCGCGTATCCAAAGTCATTGAACAAGCGAAGTCAGATGACATCGCTGGGAAGCTCAAAGTCAGCGCAATGCTGACATCTTTGCCGGGTATCGGTGAAGCGAAAGCTGCAGCGATTATGGAGTCTGCGAATATCGCGACATCACGGCGCGTGGCAGGGCTTGGTCCGCACCAAGCAAAAGCATTGATTGATCTGTTTGGATGATCTTTCGTTGACGATCAAAGATAGACGGTGTCGGTGAAGTGTCTCACCGACACCGTCTATCTTTGATCGCGCGACGTGAAAACGTGGCACCATAGGATCCATGCAAGCATTCGTAATTTCTGGTCCCACAGCGGTGGGGAAGGGGACTGTGCTCAAGGAGCTCCTTGCTCGAGCTCCCCAACTGTGGTACTCAATTTCTGCCACCACGCGTCCGTCACGCCCAGGTGAGACCGATGGAGTGGACTACCATTTCGTCTCGGATGAGAAGTTTGATGCCATGGTTGAAGCTGGGGAGATGCTCGAATGGGCAATCGTTCATCGCATGTACAAGTATGGAACCATTCGCAAGCCCGTTGAAGATGCACTCGATGCTGGAAAAACGGTAATTCTTGAGCTCGATCTCGAAGGTGCCCGTCAGGTTCGTGAATCAATGCCTGAAGCAATCCAAATCTTCCTTGCACCGCCGTCATTTGAAGATCTTCAATACCGTCTTCGTGCTCGCGGTACCGAGACTGCTGAGGATCAGGCTCGCAGGCTTGAGACTGCCAAGGTTGAACTCGCCTCGGAATCTGAGTTTGACTACATCGTTGTCAACGATACAGTGGCTCAAGCCACCGACGAGCTACTGCAAATTCTCGGCGTGGACGAGTAAACTGAAGATTCGCTGACTTAAGGAGGCACTATGTACGGAACTACCCCAAATCCTGAAGGCATTACGAAGCCCGCTATTGATAATCTGCTCGAGCGTGTGGATTCAAAGTACACGCTTGCCGTCTACGGTGCCGCGCGCGCTCGTCAGATCAACGAGTATCGCCAGGAGCTCAAGTCGGGCGATGGCAACATTACGACTGTCGGCCCGCTTATCCCGTCGGCTCCGGAAGACAAGCCACTTTCGCTTGCTCTTGAAGAGATCGTAGAGGACAAGCTTACGATGTCCTCGGATGCCGAGTAATCGACTATGACGATGATCCATGAAAATGCCTCCCGCTCGGGAGGCGTTTTTCGACCCCAGATTCTTCTGGGCGTCAGCGGGGGAATCGCAGCCTATAAGAGCGCGATTCTTCTGCGTCGCCTCAAGGAGTGGGGTGCAGACGTTCGTGTTGTTCCGACACCGGCGTCGCTCGAAATGGTCGGTCGTACTACGTGGGAGGCACTTTCAGGATACCCGGCATATGTCCACGTCCCAGAGGATGCCGACGAGGTGGCTCATGTGCGAACGGGCGCGAGGGCAGATCTGTTTATCGTCGCCCCTGCAACTGCCAATACGATCGCAAAATTAGCGGCCGGTATAGCAGACAATATGCTCACGGCCTCTGCGCTGGTGGCAACGTGTCCACTGATTATTGCGCCAGCAATGCATACCCAGATGTGGGAGCATCCGGCTACTGTTTCCAATATTGAGCTGCTTGCGTCACGAGGAGCAATTTTTGCTGGACCAGTCAGTGGCAGACTGACAGGGGTGGATAGCGGCGTCGGTCGGATGATGGAGCCGGAAGATATTGCCTCGATTGCGATTGCTAATCTCGTCTCGCGTGGTTTCTCTGGTGCGACGTCGGATGAATTACACGGTGCTCATATCGTCATTAGTGCAGGGGGAACACGTGAGCCGATCGATCCTGTGCGTTTTATTGGGAATCGATCTTCTGGACGGATGGGGATTGAGCTGGCTCAAACAGCTCTCAAACGTGGTGCTTCCGTGACGTTTATTGCAGCCAATATCCCTTCGGTGCGCCGCGAGCTCCCGGGTGCCACCGTCATTGATGTAGAAACTTCCGCACAGCTCCACTCAGCAATGAATGATATCTCGCTATCTGCCGATGTCGTGGTGATGGCTGCAGCAGTGTCGGACTACCATGTGGTTGCCCACGAAACCAAGATTAAAAGGCAAGGTCAACTGCACCTGGATCTTGAAGAAAATCCTGATATTCTTGCCGATCTCGCACACCATCGACGTCGCGACGGACAAGTGGTTGTTGGCTTTGCCGCCGAAACTGGCGACGACGCGCATACCGCATATGAGTATGGTGTGGCGAAGGCAAAACGCAAAGGGGCAGATCTCCTCGTGATCAACCAGGTCGGCGCACACTCAGGCTTTGGAGATGTCGACACGGAAATCACAATTGTGGACACGAACGGTCGTGCTGTCGCACATGCTGAAGGAAGTAAACATGAGGTAAGCGTCGCTATTGTCGATGCCATCGTGGCTAACCTTTCGTAAGCACGGTAGCCTTATTCGCGGTGAATTTTTCAATTGGACAAGGAGTGACAATGGCACTGCAGCCTTTTACATCGGAGTCGGTAACTGAAGGGCATCCGGACAAGGTAAGTGACCGCATTTCCGATGCGATCCTTGATGCGATCTTGGCTGAGGATCCCGCAGCTCACGTGGCGGTTGAAACTCTTGTCACCACGGGGCAAGTTCACGTGGCCGGCGAAATTACGACTGAGGCATATGTTGAGATTCCGCAGATCGTTCGTGAAGTTGTGTGCGAAATCGGTTACACATCGTCTGCTGTAGGGTTTGATGGCACCTCGTGTGGTGTCTCTGTCTCGATCGACGCACAGTCCCCAGATATTGCCGGAGGCGTTCACGATTCTCTCGAAGCACGTAGTGGCGGGGACATTGACCCACTTGATCGTCAGGGTGCTGGCGACCAGGGGCTGATGTTTGGTTATGCGACCAATGAAACGCCGCAGTTGATGCCGATGCCTGTATTCCTTTCGCATCGCCTCGCTGAGCGCTTAACTCAAGTTCGTCGCGACGGCGTCGTCCCCGGGCTACGTCCCGACGGTAAAACCCAGGTGACGGTTAACTACGACGACACGGGTATGCCGGTCTCTCTCGAAACTGTTGTGGTCTCCACCCAGCATGACCCTGATGTCAGCCAGGAATGGCTCACGAACGCGATCCGTGAGCATGTTGTTCTACCGGTTCTTGCTCAGTTCGCGTCAGATTTCGCCGACGATGATTTCACTCTTCTTGTCAATCCTTCTGGTCGCTTCGTTGTCGGCGGGCCGATGGGTGATGCTGGCCTGACTGGTCGTAAGATCATCGTCGATACCTACGGTGGAATGGCTCGTCACGGCGGTGGCGCTTTCTCCGGCAAAGATCCTTCCAAGGTTGACCGATCTGCTGCATATGCTGCACGTTGGGTGGCGAAGAATGTCGTCGCTGCGAAGCTGGCTGACCGTTGTGAAGTCCAAGTGGCGTACGCAATTGGTCGGGCTCACCCTGTATCTGTTCGTGTGGAGACTTTTGGAACCGAAAAAGCAGACCCACAACGCATCGCGGCTGCTGTGAACAAGGTTTTTGATCTTCGTCCAGCGGCAATTATTCGTGATCTTGACCTGCTTCGCCCGATCTATAAGGCGACGGCAGCTTACGGTCACTTTGGCCGTGACGATGCCGATTTCACGTGGGAACGGACAGATCGAGTGAAGGATCTTCTTGCCGCTCTGTGACAAGCAGCTGTCAAAAGTGCTCCTCCCCTTATGACACAATTGCGTTATGGACGAACTTGACAGTCTTTTCTCACTAGGGGAGGCGCAGGCACAAGAGGAACTGCTGACGCTAGAACCTGTGCCGCGAATGCTCACAGGCGATGTCGAGTCTCCTGTTGCGCATGTACGTCTCGATATGCCTCAGCCGCATATGGATCGTATTTTTGACTACGAGATCCCTCAGAAGTTTGCTTCTGTCCCTGTTGGAGCACGCGTTGTTGTTCCCATTGGACAACGTAAAGTCGATGCGTTTATCGTTGCCCGTGATTCACAGACAACGGTTTCAGGTGCATTGCGTCCACTCGCACGTGTCTATTCCAATCTTCCCGTTCTCAGCAAAAACGTTGAACGGTTGTGTGAGGTCATTGCACAGCGGCAAGCTGCGTCGGTTGCTGATTGCTTGCGTCTGGCAGTTCCCCAACGTCATGCGCGCGCAGAAAAAGACTTCGGTTCATGTGATGCGCCAAAATTTGACCTGCGAATGGCACCTAAAACTTATGGAGTCTGGAATCAGTACGTCGGTGCGGCAGAGTTTATTGCTCGCATTGGTCACCGTGGCGCAGCGTCGGTTCGGGTCGCGCCAGCACATAAAATTGTGCAGATGGTCAAGCCCATCGTTGAGACGGCTCTCAACCGTTCAAAGAGCATCCTCATCGTCGTTCCAACACCAGTGATGGCGAATTCTCTTGCTCAGCAACTTGCTGATCTGGACGAGCCTATTGCTGTGATGACTTCACAGACAGATCAGGCTCAGCGTTACGCCCAATTCCTTGCTGTTCGATTCCACCACGCTCGAATCGTTATTGGTACACGAAACGCGGCATGGGCGCCAATTGAAAATCTCGGGTGTGCGGTCATTGTTGATGATCATCATAGTGCTATGCGTGAGCCACGTAGCCCGTATATTCACGTGCGTGAACTATTGCGGGTTCGTTGCGAGCTAGAAGGTGCCACGTTTATATCGTTAAGCTATGCGCCGTCGTTACCTCTCATACATGCAGCTCGTGAAGGCGAAATTGAGTTGATTGAACCCCTTGTGTGGGATCACTCAACATCTGCCCATCTCCTCGATGCGGCCGATTTCGTTTATGAATCTGCTCCGTGGTCGCGTATGCCTTCCTCTGTCTTTTCAGTCATTCGCTCTGGGCTTGAAAACGGGCCAGTACTTGTGACAGTGCCACGTGCTGGGTATATTCCGCTGGTGGCTTGCGCTCGATGCCGACAAATTGCTTCTTGCTCTCAATGCGGTGGCACTCTCGGAATTGATTCGCCCCAGGCTCCTCCACGTTGCCATGTTTGTGCTACACCAGCGCTCCCATTTCGGTGTCCGAATTGCCACTTTACGAAGTTGCGTGCTGTGCGGATTGGTTCTCATCGCACTGCGCAGGAAATTGGTCGTGCATTCCGCGACGTTCCCATCCATCTCAATCGAGTCGGCGAATCTATTTCTCAGGTTGATAGAAAACCAAAAATCGTCGTTTCCACGCCAGGAATTGCCCCAGCGACAATCGATGGCTACGCCGCCGGCGTTGTTCTTGACGCGGGCTACCTGTTACATTCGGTGAACCTTGATGCCGAGACCTACTTTCTTCGAACTTTGGCGCATATTGCTGCCAGAATTAAACCGAGGGATCAGGGCGGCAAACTTCTTGTTGTAGGAGATGTTCCTCATCAACTTATTTCGTTAGTCACCTCCTCATGGGATACTTGGGCTCGCGAAGCCATCACCGAACGTGAGATGTTGAGTCAACCGCCTGTCTCGGTTTGGTGCGAAGTGACGGGTGAATGGGACGACCTACGCATGTTTCTGTTAGTACTGAGAACTCGTGCTCTGTCATCAGGTCTCGAACTCGATGACGAGGTTCCCCTTGAGGCTATTCTGACGGGCGGAGCTCACGGGGTCATCCCAGGGATGACCGTGTTAGGGCCTCAGCCAGCAGCCGGATCCCAGCGCACGATTTTTCTTCGATTCGATGAGAGCTTCCGAGCCGATAGGACATTGCTCATTCGTGCTGCTATTCGCGAGATTTCTGCCGCGCACACTGCTCCCACAGTACGTGTGAAAATGGATGCCATGCTGTGACATGAATGCATCATCGGAGTAGACGTCTCCATGGAAATACGCTGACGTGGACGTGATCTTATGCGAGAAAGACCTATCCGATTCGGCATTGAGCATAATGGCAGTAGAATAGACAGGTGCGAATTATTTTTGCTGGAACTCCTGAAACATCCGTGCCATCTCTTCGTCTGCTTGCAGAAAAACATGAGGTTATCGCTGTTCTCACGCGTGAGCCTGCCCCAGTTGGGCGCAAACGCGTGCTGATGGCCTCACCTGTCCACACTGTTGCAGAAGAACTTGGCATCCCAGTATTGACTCCGAAAAGTCTCAAGGGCACCGACATCCATAAAAAAATCTTACAACTTGCTCCAGAAGCTGTTGCGGTGGTTGCTTACGGTCTGATCATTCCCAAAAATCTCCTCGATGTTCCGACGCACGGGTGGATCAATCTTCACTTCTCAGCTCTCCCACGGTGGCGTGGTGCTGCACCTGTTCAGTACGCCATCATGAATGGTGACAGTGAGATCGCAACATCCGTTTTCCAGATCGAAGCTGGCCTTGACACCGGAGATGTGTTTGATATTGAGTCGTTCTCGCGTGATAAGCAATTGACAGCAGGCGAAACTCTAGAAAGGCTTGCCCTGGCTGGGGCCGCGCAGCTATGCCGTACTCTCGATCAGCTCGAAGCAGGAACGGCTGTTGCAACACCGCAAGTGGGTGAACCAACTTATGCGCCGCAGCTCACCTCGGTGGATGCACGGGTGAATTTTTCGTGGAGTGCTGAACGCATTGCCAATATGATTCTTGGAACCACACCGTCCCCCGGCCCGTGGACAACAATTGATGGTGCGCGTATTAAACTTGGCCCCGTGACTGTTCTCACCGAGGCGTCGCTGAACGCAGGTGAAATCAAACTTGTTGGAAAACGAGCGATTGCTGGCACCGGAAGTACAGATGTGGTGTTGAGCCAGGTAGCTCCCGCAGGTAAGAAACATATGTCAGCAGCTGACTGGTTGCGTGGCCTCAAGGGCGATACACGATTCGAGGTAGACAATGTCTAAGGAACGTCCCTCTCACTGGGTTCCGGGCCGTTCGGCGTCGGATAAAGCACGATTAGCTGTCTTTAACGTCCTCATGGACGTTGAGGCTGATGGTGCTTATGCAAATATCGTCTTGCCGCGACAATTACGATCATGGCACTTCGGACGTCGTGATTCTGCATATGCCACGAATCTGGCCTACGGAACCTTACGTTTGCAAGGCCGATGGGATGCTATTCTCGAACACTGCATGGGGGGACGTCGTATTGAGGACACAGACCTTCCAGTTCGTGTCTTGCTCCGCATGGGCGCCCACCAGCTCCTCGAATTTGGGACAGCACCTCATGCTGCTGTCAATGAGACGGTCACTTTGACGCGCAATGAAATCGGCACGGGCGCGTCAAAATTTGTCAATGCAGTTCTTCATCGCGTATCTGAACGTAGTTTGAAGGAATGGCAAGAAATTATTCGTACTGATGTTGGCGGTAAAGCAAACTCTGTCGCGTTCCTTTCACGATGGTTTTCTCACCCCGGATGGATCATTCGGGCGCTGTCTCAAGCTCTCAATGCGTCAGGTCGACCTCACAAAGACATTTTGAAAGTCCTCAAGGCAGACAACACGCCGGCTCACGTTGCCCTTGTTGCTCGTGCAATCACACTGGGTGATCTTGAAGCAGATATTGAACGTGGGTCGATGACATCGGCTCCTGGAAAACTTGTTGATTCAGCACTTTTGCTGACATCTGGTGCACCGCATCGTGTCTTTGCTGTCAAGGATGGGCTGGCTGGTGTCCAGGATGAAGGGTCGCAACTGATTGCACGGACACTCGCTAACGCGCCGCTAGAAGGCCGTGACCGGCTGTGGCTCGATATGTGCGCGGGGCCAGGTGGTAAAACTGCGACCCTCGCCTCATACGCAGTCAAGCGTGGCGCGAGGATTCACGCCAACGAAATTCATGAGCATCGCTTGAATCTCGTTGCCGATTCAGTGCGTCACTGGAGCGATATCGTTGATCTTCGTTTAGGCGATGGCACTGAGATTGGTGTTGAAGAACCTCAGGCATACGATCGCATCTTGATCGATGCTCCATGTACTGGAATTGGTGCGCTCCGACGTCGTCCGGAAGCTCGCTGGCGCAAGGAGGCCCGTGATGCTCTCGACTTGGCAGTTCTCCAAGGCAAACTACTCGATTCTGGATACGCTGCTCTACGTGAGGGGGGCCTGATGTGCTACTCGACATGCTCGCCGTACCTGAAGGAGACGCGTTCTGTCGTGGAATCATTCCTCGAGCGCACGGATGCACAACTTGTTGACGCTGGCCCCATCGCATCAGCACAAGCGAAGATGACGATTGATTCCGCTGACAAAATGGTTCAGCTGTGGCCCGATCTTCATCACAGCGACGCTATGTTCTTTGTTCTGATCACAAAGCCATTAAAGGAGAGCGCATGAGTGTTCGTATTAATCCCTCGATCCTCAACTCTGACTTTGCCAATCTTTCAAGCGAACTGGCGAAAATTTCGAATGCTGACTGGGCACATGTGGATGTCATGGACAACCACTTCGTCCCGAATCTCACACTCGGTATGCCTGTGGTTGAGTCGATCGCGCGCGCCACTGATCTCCCGATTGACGCCCATCTGATGATCGAAGATCCTGATCGGTGGGCACCGTCATTTGTAGAAGCTGGCGCTCAGTCGGTGACTTTCCATGCTGAAGCTGCAACTGCACCACTGCGGCTTGCCCGTGAGCTTCGTGCCATGGGAGCTCGCGCAGGTATCGCTCTTAAACCGGCGACACCGATCGAACCATTGCTCGATATCTTGGATGAATTTGACATGATTTTGATCATGACGGTGGAACCCGGTTTTGGCGGCCAGAAATTCATCGACTCCATGATGTCGAAAGTCTCACGCACACGCGAAGCAGTGCGCAAGAGTGGACTCGACGTCTGGATCCAGGTCGATGGTGGCATCTCACGTTCCACGATTGAACGTGCTGCCGACGCCGGAGCAGACACATTCGTTGCAGGCTCAGCTGTTTTCGGCTCTGATGACGCATCTGAAGAGATCGAAACGCTGCGGGCATTGGCAAGTAGGCATAGGCACTGAGAGGTTTACTGCGCTCGGCGAAATATTGACGTTGATTCGGATTCGTGTGCTATAACTAGCGATGAAGCAAATGCTCCGGGGGTCAGTGTAAGTCTGAACCGGCGGTGAAAGTCCGCGAGCCCGCATCCGCGGGTTGACGAGGTGAAATTCCTCGACCGACGGTCAAAGTCCGGATGGGAGGAGCATGTGCCCGTCTTTCGTTGCGGGTGCGCACCCCGGGTAGTGCTCGGGAGGACACAACATGCGCCACTTTGTCGCACCTTTTGCATTCGGTATCGGGTGTATCGTGCTGTGGATCTTTGTTACCTCTAGTGGCACTGTGGGAGCGTGGGCGCTCCCGAGCCCATTCGAGGTTGTGCGCCGACTCTACGAGGGATTTGCGGCAGGTATTTATCTTCCCATGACCGTTCAAACCCTGAGCGAAGCCATACTGGGATCTGTGATTGCAGCGAGTATTGGGATTCCTGTCGGTTTCGCAATTGCCAATTGGCGTTTGGTGTCGGAGATTTTTGAGCCTTATCTTGCGGCGTCTCAAGCTATCCCTGCCGTGGCTGTTGCCCCTATTCTCGTGACATGGGTCGGGTATGGGATCGTGTCCATTGTGTCGCTGGTTGTGGTGATGGTTATTTTCCCGATCATCGTTTCAACCGCTGTCGGCGCGCGAGGTGTCGATCCAGAAGTGATCGGGGCCGCACGAATGGACGGTGCTGGATCGCTGAAGCTCTGGTGGAATATTCAGCTGCCGTTGGCATCGCCAGGGATCCTTGCGGGAGTGAGGACAGGCTCGACATTATCGATGACCGGTGCTGTGGTAGGGGAGATGGTTATTGGCGGAGGAACCGGCCTGGGAATCAATCTTGTCTCGGCTCAGAACCTCGGTGACGTTCCTGGAATGTTTGCTCTTGTGGCAATTCTGGCGGTCACAGCGATCGCTATCTACTTAGTTGTGCGAGGCGTCGAGCGTCGACTCGCATTGGCACTATTTGGAGAATAATGAAGAAAATCCTCGGAACAATTGTTGCTGTTGTCGCTCTCGTGGCAGGCTGCGCAGCACCAACAGCACCGACGTCGGCAGATCCAGCAGTGACGTTTGGTCTAACCTACATTCCCGATGTGCAATTTGCACCCGTGTACGTTGCCAAAGAGAAGGGGTACTTCTCCGACGCCGGCGTGGACGTAACGTTGCGTCATCACGGTGCGCAAGAAGCCCTTTTCGGAGCTCTCGCTTCGGGAAAAGAGGATGTTGTTTTTGCTGGCGCTTCAGAGATGCTTGTCGCCAGAAGCACAGGTACTGACGTGGTGAACTTTGCGACTTTGTATCGGAAGTACCCAGTAGTTGTGATTGTGGGGAAGGATTCTCCCATCAAGTCGCTTGATGATCTTAACGGCAAAACAATCGGAATGCCGGGCAATTACGGCGAAAACTATTTCGCATTTTTGGCGTTGAAAGCTCGTGGTATCCATGCCACACCGCAGTTTATTGGATACACACAAGCTGCTGCTCTATCAACTGGGAAAGTAGATGCAGTACTCGGTTACGCCAACAATGACGCTGTGTCGATGACCCATGCAGGATTCCCAGTTCGCACGATTTCGCTTGGAGATCTGCCATTGATTTCTGTGGGGCTTGGCTCGATGGCACAGAAAATGACCACATCAACTCAAAAAGCGCTAGTGGAGGCTCTTCACAAGGGTGCAGATTTTGCTGTTCAACATCCACAAGAGACACTCGATATCATCACACAATATGTTCCTGCGCTTGTCGATCATGCGCAGCGTGAGAATGCGAAAAATGTTCTTGCCCAAACGATGATGCTCTACCAAGACGGAGAATTCGGCGCGCAAGATGGACAAAAGTGGGTCAAGATGGCAGATTTCCTGGACAAGTCAGGACTACTCAAGAACCATGTTGATGTAACAAAAGCTTTTATCGAACTGAAATAGATTGATGTGGCGGCATATACCGGATATCCGGTATATACCGCCACATATTTGTTATTTCGCTGTCATACGTGGTATTCGCTTGCCTGCACTGATGCCTGCTACACCTGCGGCAATAAAGGATAACGGATCCTGTTCGAGGCCACGTCCCATTGAGCGCAGGGGAGCAGGCGCGTTTTTGAGCGTAGCAACTAGTCCACGGGTGGAAATCCGATCAATGAGATATTGGTCTGAGAGTTCGTCGATTTGATTCTCCATTTTGTTAACAGCGGCACGGTCAATCTGGGCAATCAGTGGATCTCGGATATCGAGGGCAGGCGCTGAAACAATGGCATTGACGTGAACGATATCGGTGAGGACGCGCATCGTGTGATGTGAAATTCCGCGGTGTCGTTCGCGCGGATCAGCATCTGAGGCACGCAAACACGCAATCGGCTGTCCGCCTAAGATCGCGGCTGCATTGATTGCTTCACCCATTTGAGTCCCTGAAAACCCCCACTTTGTCCCGGTGCCTGCGTTTCCTGGCCCCTGAGTGACGACAGCGACGTCGGCTTTCCATACGAGACGTGCAGCGAGCAGTGCTGTGTGAATATTGATCGCTTCAAGTTCACCACCGTAGGATTGGCCCGCTGTGATAGTGCCGAGAATATGGCCGGTGTCGGTCATCGATCGTGCAGCCTGAGAAAACCATGCCGGAAGTGCGGCGCCGTCTGTCTGGATATAGGCAACGCGTGCCGCAGGCTCTGTTTTGTGAATTCCAGCGACGATTGCCGGGAGTGCTGAATGTAAGTCAGCGACAACAACGGGCATCCCATCGATGGAATCTGCCTCTTTGAGCAGCTCGAAATATGGTGATTCCTGCTCATCAACTGATTGCACCATGAATTGCATCGGTGTGTATCGAGCTTTCATGATGTGCCCGGGGGATGGAAGCGGATCTGCGGGAAGTCGGTCAGGGATAGCAACGATCAGCATGTATCCGCCGGTGCCTAAACCACGAGAGACTGCCGAGGCTGAGAGCAAAACGCGATCCCCTATCTGCGGCAATCCAACTTGTGGAACATACGCCAGCGCGCGGGCTTCACCATCGGCGCCAAGCGACACCGTGAACTCGATGGCTGCGCCCCACGACTTGCGTTCAGCCACGATTGTTCCTTCTCTCCACATCATCACGTCTCCAAGAGTAGTGCACTAAAGTGGAAACCATGAGTAATAAGAGGACTGCGTCTGAGCGACGACTCGCGCTTTTAGCGTATCTGCGTACGACGCAGCCCACGATCAATCAAATAATGGCGTTGCCGACATATGCCGATTATTCGCCAGGTCCTACACTCAAACGTCTCATTGCTCGGGATATCGCTGACTTGCGCAAGGCAGGACATGAGGTGAGTGTTCAGGGGAGTGAGTACCGTTACGTGCTGAACACCACTGGAGCAATCGATATTACGGGCACTGGAGCTGAGCTCGGAGTTTTGCGTGACTTCCTCGATCATCGTTCGCTCTCGATGCCAGGTGAAACTGCGCAATCGGGGTTGTATAAGCTTCTTGCAGAAGGTCATAACAGCGGGCCATCGGGAGTGTACACTGCAAGCGTTCCGACGGGGGACGAGGCTCCGCGCATTGCGCACGCGATCTCTCAAGGCAAAAGTATTGCTTTCATTTATGATTCCACCCACGGGCAGCGCCGTTATGTGCTTGATCCATGGCAGATCACTATTAACTTTGGCGCTTTTTATGTTCGTGGGAAGGTTATCCAAATTGGGAGTAAAACCGCCTCGGGTGTGAAAATTTTTAAGGTTGATCGTATTGTGGGTGAGGTTATCGTCACTGAAAATGCGATCACATCGCAGCCAATTGCAGTTGAGGATGCATTCTCGCTTATCGACGCAGTTGTTGATGTCAAAGCCGGCGCATGTACGCCCTTGTATGCGCGCGCTACTGAGGCAACAGATCCGAGCCCGCATAAGGGATGGGATCGATTAGATCTTCGCCAAATTTCACGTGATGAACTTTTTGAACTCCTTATTTTCTACGGAGTTGATATCCAGCTTGTTGGCCCTGAGGCCATACGCGACGACTTTGTGGCGCGTCTGCGACACGCGGTGGAGGTCTCACAGTGACAAGTCTTTCACGTCAACTTGCGATGATGGCATATCTTGATACAACGCCAGCATCGATTTGCCAACTCGCACAGCATTTTTCGGCACCTGTACGAGTAATTCGCGCCGAACTGGAGGAAATTTTCCTCACTGAGATTAATGACTCTACTGGTGCTTACAGTCCGTGGGATCTGGACATTCCTGAAAGTAACGATGAATTAGTCACTTTCGTTGGGCATGTGCAGACGCCGATGATGACCCTTGGCGAACTCATGTCCGTCCTTGCTCTTTTGGACAATGTTTTGGAAGCATCCGATGAACACACAGCCCAATATCTCTTGGCATTACGCGAGAAACTGATGCAAGCCGGAGAGCGTGCAGGATACGCATCGGCTCTCTGGGCGCCACCGGTAAGGCGGATCCGCACTGACATGATGGACACTCTTGTGCAAGCTAAACGACAGCGAAAACGTGTTCAACTCGAGTATTGGGTCAATGATGGACTGCGCGCACACCCGAAAATCTACGACGTCGGGATTATCGATATATGTGCTGGGAGCTCAGCCTATGTCAAGGCCGACGTCGGGGATCGCTACTTGCGGCACTTCCGCCTCGATCGTATCGGCAGCGTTGAGATTACCGACACCAAGTTTTCTGGACGTGACGCGAAGAGTGCGGTGAAATACGCAACTGAAAGAGAAACGCCGTTTGGCCCTGTGGCATCGATTATCGTCCGGCCGACTGGTCGTTGGGTGGCACAAACAGCACCAGTGGAAAAAACGACTGGCACTGACCCACTCACTATCACCCTTCGAGCACGTGATTTTTGGTTAGCAACTGTGTGCATCCGTTTGGGACAGGATCTGATCGAGGCAAGGTCACACAGTACTCGGGCGCAATTGGCCCAACTTCTGGCACATTATGAGGAGAGTCAATGATCTGGTGGATTCTTGGAATCGGAATCACTACTCTGAGCGTATATTTCGTCAGGTCAGTTAGGGGAGTGTGGCACAGTGGAAAACGCGTGGTTCATTCCCTGTCCGACTTCGGTGCGTCAGTAGCGCAGACCAGAACAGAAACGAGACAGGAACCTGATCGAGGAGACGCACGTGATCGACAAGCGTGTGCACGAGCCGCTCGCGAGCGCATCCGTCACGAGCGGGCTATTGGACGCGATCGGCGCTTGAATAATGCCCTTGTTCGGTGGACACAAGCACAAGAAACTTTTGAAAAGAGAACACAGTGAGCACGATTGCCCAAAATTTTGCCGATGACTACGCCCATCGCGGTATTGTTCTTGACCTTTTCCAAATCGAGGCGATTGAGGCTCTTGAACGTGACATGGACGTCTTGGTATGCGCACCGACAGGTTCAGGAAAAACAGTGGTGGCTGAGTTCGCCGTCGAAATGGCTCTGGCGCGCCTTTCTCGTTGTGTCTACACAGCCCCCATTAAAGCGCTGTCGAACCAGAAGTATAAAGACTTATCTGCACGTCTTGGCGAAGAAAACGTTGGACTACTGACGGGAGATGTGACGATCAATCGCGACGCCCCGATCGTCGTTGTCACGACCGAAGTATTGCGCAACATGTTGTTCTCACGTGACGCAGGCGTGGCTGACATCGGCTATGTTGTCCTTGACGAAGTACACTATCTTGGCGATACATCACGCGGCCCCGTATGGGAGGAAGTGATTTTGCAACTTCCCTCGCATACACGACTCGTTTCACTCTCAGCAACGGTTGCGAATATTGAGGAATTCTCGGGATGGCTGCGTTCTGTCCGTGGCCCGACAGCAGTGGTGGTCTCCACTGTGCGTCCGGTTCCTTTACAACAGTTCCTTGCCCGTGGGCGCTCCCTGATACCGATCGATTCTGGTGTCCCGGCTCGTAAACCTCGCCAAGAGACCGGTTTTCGGCGTCGTGAGCGTCAGGCAGTGAGTCCCGCCCGACGTCGTCGCCTTATTGCGTCATTGGACGAACGTGGGCTCCTGCCAGCGATCGATTTTATTTTCTCGCGCAAAGGTTGCGATCAGGCGGTGGCAGATTTTCTCGATAGCGGCGTGATTCTGAATTCTCCTGATGCGCAACGAGAAGTTGATCGACGTGTTCGCGCCGTTCGTGAGACGCTCACAGATGCAGATGCAAAAGCTGTTCGGTGGGGATTTTGGGCGAAAGCGATGCGCCGTGGTTTTAGCGCACACCATGCCGGTATGTTTCCGGTTCTGAAGGAGCTGGCCGAATCTCTGATGGACGCCGGTTTACTGAAATTGGTGTTCGCTACAGGAACGTTGGCTTTAGGAATCGATATGCCAGTATCGACCGTCATTATTGACCAATTGCGTAAGTTTAACGGTGAAGACTTCGTCAATCTCACGGCAACTGAATATACGCAGCTCATTGGCCGTGCTGGAAGGCGAGGAAAAGATGACATTGGTACCGCCGTTGTTATTGATACTGATGATCTGGATTATGACGCGCTTGCAGAGCTTGTGGCTGGACAGATTGAACCGCTGATCAGCGCTTTCTTCCCGTCGTATAACACGGTGGTGAATCTGCTAGCGAACTATTCGCTTGAGCAGGCTCGGCAGATTATGGCGACATCATTTGCACAGTATCAGCGCAATGCCGATCTGGGCCAGGTTCAGGGACGTCTTGCGCGTGTGCGTACCCGGCTCGCCGACATCGAAGACGAGCTTGCCAATGAATGTGACCGTGGCGATGTGGTGGAGTATCTGCGTCTACGCGCGGGGGCATCGCGCGCCTCGAAAGCACAGCGACGACAAGCGAAAGTTGAGTACCAGCGTCGGATCCGTCAGTCGTATGCTGACGCTGGTACGGGGCAGCTTTATGCATACGCGATTGGTGGCGAACTTGAATACGCGCTTGTTCTTTCGGTCGGACGTGGCAAACTTCGTGTGATCAATGCGTTTGGCGAAATGTACTGGCTGCGTCTGGAAGATCTCTCTGCTCAGATGCGGCATTTAGGATCTGTTGAGATTCCATTTGGGCGTTCACTTAAGAATGACGATGTGCGTGAACAGCTAGCCGAATCAATCATCGCCGCTGTGGATGAACGCAGTGAACTCGGGGTAGACCGAGACTTGATGGGGTCATGGGATCGTTTTGCGGTTCGAGAGAACGCTGAATTGATCGCACATCCTGTCCATACGTGTCCTGATCTAGCCCAACATCTTGCCCGAGGAGAAGAATTGATCTCACTCGATGCGCGAATTGTTGAGCTTGAACACATGGCAGCCAACTTCGACGATTCGGTCGCTCGAGAGTTCGATGCTACTGCCTCTGTCCTAGAGCGCATCGGATATCTTCAGCGCCACGATGAACAGCTCACGTCGAGCGCAGGAGCTTATGTGTTGAAGGGAATTCACAACGAGGCAGATTTGCTAGTGTGTCTTTCGCTCGCTGCTCCCAATATGCGTGACCTTACTCCGGCTGAGTTCGCAGGCGTCGCAAGCTCCTTCTTGTGCGATCGGCGGCTAGGAAGCCGTCCGCCGACGTCGCCGTCGCTACGGGACTCGTGGCGAATGATCGGTGCGAATGTCGATTACTTGTTGATGCTAGAAGCCGATGCTGGTATTTCACGCACTCCCGAGCCTTTTCCAGGAGCGATGGGTGCAGTGGCACGGTGGGCCGACGGCGGCGAACTCGAGAGCGTGCTGCGCGAAGGACGGCTTGTTGTTGGTGATTTCATCTCAGCAATGCGACGGTTGATTGATCTCCTCGGGCAAATTGAATCCGTGGGGGATGGACTGTGGTTTGGACAGACGGCTGGCGAGGCAAAGAGGAAGCTGAAGCGCTGGGATTGGTTATAGGCGACACGCCGATAGACACTCCGATTCTTAGAAAGTGATGCATGGCACATATGGTGATGTGGTGGGAAAATCTCCGTTTACACGGAGAGATACTGCGATCTAGGGTTTGATTCTTCAGCGGTATGACCCGTACCGTGGAACTACGCGATGAGCTGTGAAGCGAGTCCCACGGCGTTCGATAGAAAACGTGACAGAGTCAGAGACTGTGACGGTCCGAGGAACGTTGTGGGGCTCGCTGTTTTCTCTTTTCCACCCGTATCCTTAAGTAGTGAAAAACTTTTTCGTCTCCTGCTTTCTCGCTCTCAGCGGAGGAATAGCACAATGGTGTGCCGGACAACCACTCGGCTGGTGGCCTTTGTCCTTTTTTGGTCTGGCAGCGTTATGGATCGTCACGGTGCGCGGGAGTGCAAAATCTGGAGCTTGGTGGGCTCTGGTGTGGGCGACGACGTATTTCCTCTTGCTCTTTGATTGGGCTGCGTCGGCAGCACACACCGTTCTTGCACAGATCGCGCTTTCACTCCTGGAAGCTCTGTTCATTGTCGTGGTGGGGATTTTGTGGAACGGTTGTGCCCGAGTCTTGCGGTGGGGTGCAGCTCCATGTGCCGCTTTCATTTGGGTGGCAATTGAATATCTGCGTTCGTCCTGGCCGCTGGGAGGCATGCCGTGGGGGAGCGTGGGATATACCGTCGTCGACTCCCCATTGGCGAACCTTGCACCCTATGGTTCGGTAGCTCTTGTGTCCTTCGTAACAGTCGCAATTTCAGTTTTGTTCGGACAGGCGTTAATTTCGAGACGAGGTTTGACAATTATTGCAACTGGGATGCTCTCGATTATTGCGATTGGTGCGTGCATTTTTATTCCGATTGGTGCGCCTCCAGTCGGGACGCTCGATGCTGCGATTGTGCAAGGATCAGTTCCTGACCCTCCGGGTGAGGATCGAGCGTTACAAGTAACCCGAAATCACGTTGCGGCTGCGCTGAAGATCGTGTCAACAAAACACGATCTTGTTCTCTTGCCTGAGTCCACCTCAGATCTCGACTTTCGCCGTGATCCCGACGCCGGTGCAATTATTTCACAGCTGACTCAAGCGACGTCGGCACCGATTTTGCTGGGCTCGCAGAGTTTTTCAGGTAATACGCGACTCAATGAGTATGTTTCTCTTGACCGTGGGGAAGTAGTGCACAGCTATGCGAAGCAGCATCCAGTTCCCTTCGGAGAATACATTCCGTATCGAGATGTCTTGAGAAAAGTCACCACAGCTGTGGATCAAGTGGCAGTGGACATGGTGCCCGGACATGCGCAGGCTCTGATCAACGTCCATCTCCATCAGCGCACAATTCCGATCGCCACGCCTATCTGTTTTGAAATTGCCGATACGGGTGTCGTTGCACAAGCGATTCGATCGGGTGCTCAACTTATTGTTGCTCCGACGAATAATGCGACTTTCCAAGGTACGGGTGAGCCGTTACAACAATTTGCGATTGCGAAGTTCCGAGCGATTGAATTTGGTCGTGCCGTTGTACAAGTGGCAACCTCGGGTATTAGTGGAGTGATTGACGCGCGCGGAAACACTGTTTATCGCGTTGTTGATAATATCCCGGACGCGCGTGTGGTGCGATTGACGCTGTCAGCACAGAAAACTTTTGCGGCAACTACTGAGGAACAACGAGTCGTGCTACTCGGCATTCTGGGTTCCATTAGCGGTATTGTGGCTGTAGGAGGACTTCTACGCAAGAGAAAGGAACGCGTATGAGCGTGCTGATCTGTATTCCAACCTACAACGAAAAAGAAACGCTTCCGGTTGCGATTGAGCGGACATTTAATGCGGTTCCTGATGCACATGTTTTAGTAATTGACGACTCGTCCCCTGATGGAACAGGGGAAATCGCCGACGGTTTAGCAGCGAGTGATCCTCGTATCCATGTTCTGCATCGAAAAGAAAAGAATGGGCTTGGACGCGCCTATCTTGAAGGTTTCGCATGGGCGGCGGAGCATCACTACGACTATGTCGTTGAAATGGATGCCGACGGTTCCCATCGTCCACAGCAATTGCCATTGTTACTTGAACGAGCCTTTGCCTCTGATGCTCCCGATCTGGTGATTGGTTCTCGCTGGATCCGTGGTGGGGAGGTAGTGAACTGGTCAAAGGCACGTGAGGTTCTATCACGCGGTGGAAATCTTTATATTAAGTTGTGGCTGGGATTGCCGGCGAAGGATGCTACGGCAGGTTTTCGTGTCTACCGCACTGATACATTGATGAAAATTGATGATGATTCGGTGCAATCAGCAGGCTATTTCTTCCAAGTCGACATGACGGAAAAGATTCATCGCCTTGGTGGTCGCATCGTGGAAGTTCCGATCTCTTTCCATGAGCGAGAAGCGGGAGAGTCAAAGATGAGCAAATCGATTGTCAGTGAAGCCTTGATCCGTGCGACGAAGCTCGGAATAGTACATCGCGCAGAACAGGTAAAATCACTGATCGGTGCTGTTCGTCATCGTTTAACAAATAAGTGAGTGAATCGCATA
Organism: Arcanobacterium sp. (ex Cirak et al. 2026); assembly: GCF_053585065.1. Lineage (NCBI taxonomy): Bacteria > Bacillati > Actinomycetota > Actinomycetes > Actinomycetales > Actinomycetaceae > Arcanobacterium > Arcanobacterium sp. (ex Cirak et al. 2026). Next base: position 20,803 of record NZ_JBQJCE010000009.1, on the reverse strand, counting down.
TTATGTCAATTGTGGCTGTTGGAACTAAAAGTTTCAACAGCCACAACTCTTGACAGTGAACTAGTACGGTGAAATCAGTGCTGAGGGCGGCGTGCGCGCAGTTTACCAGTGCGTAAAAGCTCGAGGCGTTCATCGAGGAGAACTTGAAGCTCTTCAAGTGACCGGCGTTCAAGGATCATATCCCAGTGGGTGCGTGCGGGCTTCATCTTCTTGTTTTCTTCGATACCGCCGCCACGAAGAAGATCAGCCATTTGACCACACTTGCATTCCCATTTTGCTGGAGCTTCAGCATCGGCAGCGAGAGTAACGAAGAAGCGGTGTCCGTTTGGGCAGAAGTATTCTTCTTCACGGCGCTCAACAAAAGCGACTCCAGCATCTGACTCAAGAGAATTTGCACCAATCTTCATACCGCGTAGCGAGCGTTCCGCCATGTTTCCTCCTAGGTAAAAATACGTTGTTTCTATTTTAGAAGCATGGGTTGACGCTGAATAGCACACACAGTCCAAGTGGCGCAGACGCGGGAAAAAGTCACTTATGGACGATATCCAGCAATTTCTCTATTTGGCCGATAATGTACATTATGTCAAAAAAGAAAAGAGAAAAGAATCAGGCGGAGAGAGCTCCCCCCCGCCTGATAATTGTGAGAAAAATTTAACTTGCGTTAGAACGCTTCACGGCACGACGCGCTGCGAGTTCGTCAACAATGTGATGTTCAAGTGACTCAGGGTGAAGCTCGGAAAGCGAACCTTCAACTTCACGCCATACTCGGCCAACCGCAATACCAAAAACTCCTTGGCCGCCGTTAATCAAGTCGATGACTTCGTCGTCGGATGTGCATAAGTACACTGAGGCGCCATCGGACATAAGGGTGACCGCGGCGAGGTCTTCAACACCATATTCGCCGAGCTGATCGACAGCGACACGGATCTGTTGCAACGACACACCTGTGTCAAGCAGGCGTTTAACAACTTTCAGAACCAAAATATCACGGAAGGAATACAAACGCTGAGATCCTGAACCGGATGCACAACGAATCGTGGGTTCAACGAGTCCGATACGATCCCAGTAATCGAGCTGACGGTACGTGATCCCGATGGCACGGCAAACTGCTGGGCCGCGGTAGCCGGACTCATTGTCCAGATCCGGCAGCGTGTCGCCAAAGAGCATTCCCTGTGCTCTTTGTGGGTGAACCTCGCTCACGTCGTCTCCTATCACTCATTAAGTACAGCGTTAAGTGTAGCGCCTGGAAAGAACTTGAGGGGTGAACGGCGTGTTTCACCAGCATGTCTCAAGTTGTACTTGAGGTTTTGTCTCCTAGCTCCTGTCTGTCAGCGCAATTCGACGTCAATGCTCTCCAGCAACAGTGCCCTGTAGGCATGGGACATCAAGGTAGCGAGTTCTCCCGCTTCCGAAATGACACGTTCACGGAAGACTGGCGTGGATTTTGCGCGATCAGATTCGAGCGTCGAAACAGCGTTGACCGCGTGAGCACGCGCAGCGTTGCGGATTGAGCGGATTTTTCGCAGGTCGAGACCCTTCTCCCCCAACATTTTGACGTAACGAACGATATCCACAGCATGTGCGGTCAGTCGTCCACGAGAATCAGGAACGAGGAGCGTAGCGTCGATGAGTTGTTCGATCTGTGCCATTGATACACCTGTCAGCTGAGCCAGTTCGTCCTTATGCAGACGCGTGCCCGGTTGAGGCTTCACAATCTCGTTATCTGCCAAGACGCGCATACGACCCGGGTGAGCCCGTTCGACGAGACCAGTATCGAGTTGCTTGAGCATCTCCTTGATCTGTGGAAGGGACGTGTAACGGTCGCGTTGTTCAATGAGAATGAAACGCAACCGTTCGACGTCGGCAGCGGAGTACAAGCGTTGATTAGACGCCGTTCGGTGAGGGACTAAAAGTTCAAGTGACTCAAAGTATCGCAACTTTGAGGCCGCGAGGTAAGGGAACTCTGTTGCGAGGACGTCAAGAACTTCGCCGATTTTCAAGCTCGGTTCGTGCGAAACCTCGTGCGGCCACGACGTTAATAACTCGGGCGCAACCTGTGGTTGTGCTCTCACTTATGTGCATCCTTTAACGGTGAATCATAGAAAGTGAGAGCAAATTTCCCGATACGAACTTCGTCGCCATCAGTGAGCTTGGCTTCGTCTACAAGCTCACGATTAACGTAGGTACCGTTGAGGGAGTTGGAATCACGGACGAAGAATTCCCCGTTTTCACGGACAAACTGAGCATGTTTACGAGACACGGTGACGTCGTCGAGGAAGATGTCTTGGCGGGTTGAACGGCCAGCTGTCGTCACGTCGGAGTTGAGGAGGAAACGGGCTCCCTCGTTTGGCCCCGATAGAACAATAAGCAATGCAGAATCAATAGGGAGATTCGAAATTGCGACGCGGTCGTCTGCACTCAGTGCGCGCAGCTGCGGATGCTCAGTCGGTGTTCCAAGAACAATGGCCGAGAACTTTGATGTCTGGCTCGGGTCATTTGAAAATTCGCTCATCTTTGCGTTTCCCCCTCCGTTATCTGAACGTAACTTTAGCCGATTCACGGCCGGGGCGCATGGTTGCACCCCGGCCTGTGATTACCGGAAAGTTCTTTGGATTGTGAGCTTGCGCTCGTGATCGTCAGCCTTGTCCAGGATGAGCTTACGCAGCGCTCCTGGAGCATCGTGATGAGCCTCCAGCCATGCATAAGCCGCAGCCAGATCGTCGCTGTGATCCAGATCAGATGCTGGGTAAAGTCCGTACAGAATCCGTTCAGCAATCTCTTGGGAGAACTTGTCCCAGATCTCGGTGGCGTGGTCAAAGTAGTGCGGCAACGCGGCTCTCGCCTCGTCGGCTCCTGTTGGATGGGCAAAGCCATTGATCAGGGCTTGAGCCTCGAGATTGGAATTTTCACCGTTGAGTAAGCGGTCAAGCGTTGCTTCACGTGTTCCTGGCATGAGGGACACCGCCTCGAGGTGGGCAACCTGATCGGCTGACGAACCTGAAGCGCGAAGTTCTGCTTCGAGCTCAGCCTCCCCTGCCACACCCAGCGCAGCGAGAGCTTTGAAATAGCCCCAGCGCAGATCCTGATCGGTGGTTTTTTCGAGTAATTCGCGAAGCACGGAGCCGGAGTGCGGCACCATCGTTGCCGCACGTGCGAGAGTCCGCGACCAGGTGGTGTGGGCATCCGTCCCCGGCTCCAAACTTTCAACGTTTGCACGAGCTCCGTCATAGAGTTGTTCAATCAGCTCGTGTCGCAGGTTTGGATGTGCCAAATGCAGGGCAACAGAGAGAGCAGCCGTGGTGCGCTGCGAGAGTAAACTTGGCTGAGCAGTCGGCTGCGACAAGACGAAGGTAACGTATTGACGTGGATCGAGTCGTGCATCGCGGACCATTTGCCACAGTGCTGTGGACACAACGGAACGCGTCAATTCGTCATCGACGTCAGATTCAAGCACCGCGTCGAGGGAACGCTCGTCGAGAGCGATCTTGGCGTACGTCTGTGCGCCAGCGTTTGGAACGAGAGCATCGACGTCGGCGCCTCCGAGAGAATCCCACGGAACGACGACGTCGGTGGTCAGTTCGACCTGAACGTTTGCCACAGTGGTGAGCGTGTTTCCTTCCTTGCGCAACGATTGAACAGAGAATCGGTGCGGGCGCGTGATGGGGGTACCGTGGCTGTCGGTACCTTCTTGGATCAGGCGTAGCCCCTCAGGGGTGCGTTCTGCACGAATGGTAGAAACAGAGGTTGATTGGAGCCACTGGCGTGCCCACTCAGAGAGGTCTCGGTTTGACGCGATCTCGAGTTCATGGAGGAGATCCTTGAGCGTTGCGTTGGCGAACTTGTGCGCCTGGAAATATGTCCGTGCGCCAGCGAAGAAAGCGTCCTGGCCAACAAAAGCAACAAGCTGACGGAGCACTGCGGCGCCCTTGGCATAAGTGATGCCATCAAAGTTTTGATCGGCAGCTTCGAGGTCTGGAATATCAGCGACGATAGGATGGGTCGTTGGATATTGGTCATTGGCCATTGCCCAGGAGATTCGAGCACCTGCGAAGGCAGACCATGCCTCGGTGAATTCCGTTGCCTCAGCTGATGCCCAGGCCCCCATGAACTCTGCAAATGATTCCTTGAGCCACAGATCATCCCACCACTGAGGCGTGACGAGATCGCCGAACCACATGTGGCTCATCTCGTGGAGAATGGTGTTGGCGCGTCCAGCATACTGTGCGCGAGTAGCGGCACCGCGGTAAATGTAAGCATCTTCGTTGAACGTGACAGCGCCAGGATTTTCCATTGCGCCGAGATTGTACTCAGGGACAAAGATCGAATCGTACTTACCCCATGGATAGGGCATACCGAAGGCTGTCGGGAAAGTCGCCAGACCCTGCTTCGTGATCAGAGCAACGGCGTCCGCGTCGAAGAACGGAGCGAGTGTCTTGCGGGTGTAGAAGCCAAGTGCAATGCCATCGTACTCATCAGCGAAACGTGCATAGGGGCCTGCAATAAAAGCTGTCAGGTAGGTCGACATGCGCTTGGTGTCCTGGAAGCCAAAGCGCATCAACGCAGTTCCTTGTGAATTTTCGCCCGCAGGGCGCGAGTTCACTTGGCGTTCGTTCGAAATAACCGTCCACGACGCCGGCGCAGTCATCGAGATGAGAAAGCTCGCCTTAAGATCAGGTTGTTCGAAATTCGGGAAAACGCGGCGGGCGTCTGCTGGCTCAAACTGGGTATAGAGGTAAGTTTCGCCGTCGGCGGGATCGACGAATCGATGGAGCCCCTCCCCTGTGCGCGAATAGACGGCTCGGCCGCGAACTTCGATTTCATGATCACCAGCGGTCAATATCGGGAGAGTTACCCGGGCGCCGTCGAACTGTGGGGTGAAGATTTCTTCGTCGATGCGGACAAAGCTGACCGATTCGCCAATGAAGTCCATAAAGGTCTGGATATCTTTGTGCGCCGTTAACTGCACGACTGTTGAGGTCGGGAAAGTGCGCTGCGATGTCGTTGACTCGGAAAGGTCGAGGTGGATGCGATAGGTCGCAATCTCAAGTGCGCTAGAGCGCGCCATAGCCTCGAATCGTTGCAAGTTTTCAGTCATAACTACATATTCAACTCGTCATAGAGTATGTTTGCAAATATTTTCAGGGCTTGTCTGCAGATGAAGAGGGACATTGTGGTGAGTGCCACCTGAAGTTTCGATTGGGAGTTTTGTAATTTTTGCGCTACCATCAATACCCGACGGGCTATGGCGCAGTTTGGTAGCGCACTTGACTGGGGGTCAAGGGGTCGTGGGTTCAAATCCCGCTAGCCCGACAATCTGAAAAGCCCGGTATTCCGCTGAAAAGGAGATGCCGGGCTTTTTGTATCGCCACCTGGGAAGAGTCCATCGCTTGGTTGGTCGATCTTACTGGGTGGAATCACCGCTACAAGGACTTTCTTGCTGAAAAACCCGCCGACCAAACGGGAAGATCGTCGATACTTACTGCCAGCTCATTGAGGCTCGAGATTCACTGGATCAAATCCGTGCATTGTACAGTCCAGGCACTTCACTGCATCAAGCCCAAACACAGATCAACCAATGGGGCACCGGCATCAACTGGACCGACCCACACCGCAGCGTCCAATAGAACGAAACCTACTACACCCCCAGCAACACATTTTGCCCTATAAGACTAAAAAACGAGACGGAAGTAAGGCCACTCTCGCCCTTTCGTTCGACTCGTTATTTCAATGTCTGCACAGGAATCTTTCGTTCTTCTCTACAAGAAATGATGTGAAGTTTCATCCATCACATCATTCGAGAGAATCAGTTTCCGTATTCGATCACTTTGTGATGGAATGACACGCTGCGATCCATGATCAAAACTGAGAATGTCCTTCCCGTATTTTTTGTGCCACTAGGAGTTTCGTGGTTTGCGCAGATCAAAGATCACGCGGCCATCGAGTGTGAGTGATTCAAAATTCTGCGATACCCATGTGGTGATGTCTTGGGCAGGACCGTGAGTGACCCGACGCGACGCCTTCTCGAGGTCATCATTGCCGGGAGTTGGATAGCGAGGAATGAAATACGCGACCTCGCCGCGGCGAACATACCCCATGAATGCCTCGAGGCTCGGAGTCGGATCGACTCCGTCCCAGCCGCCAATTGCCATCACCGGAGTCTGCGTCGCAAGCTCATAAAGCGAGGCGCAGTAGGAGTTCACGGTCGCAATCGGCCAACGTGATGTGCTCGCCGCTGTCAGCCTCTGAATATCGTGAAACGAGCTCTCGAGATCCACGATACCCGGGCGTATAAAATCTGGCGCACACGGATCCTGACCAGTTTTGACGGCGGGTCGTAAAATTCCCGGTGCCTTTGGCACGCTTCCTTTATGAGGTAGGGCATTCGTCTGCGCTGTCGCTGCGAGTGGAATTGCAAGGAACGATATTATGCATAGAGCACCTAATAACTGACGGCACCCCCGTCGGCTAGCGATACCCGTCGTGAAAACAATAATGGCACCGACCACGCCGACGGCGGACGCAACTGCTCCGTATACGAGCCAACCTTTTGCCGTAAGAGCGAGGAAAAGTTGCCAAAGAAGCGTCACAATAGCAACGAGCCCGATCACAATAGTGAGTCCGCGAGAGAGTCGATTCCATGTGGCGATCAATATCCCGACGCTGACGCACAGCGAAATGAGCATGGGAGGAATCATAGCGACGAGGTAATAGCTATGGAACATGCCTTTCATCCACGAGAAGAGCAAGAACGAGGTGATAAACCAACCATAAGACAGCACGATCGTCGAATGAGCTGTTCGCTGAGGCATTGTCAGATTCGCTCGGTACTGCTCAATACGGCGCATAGGTGAGAGCGAGACATCAATGGAAGTTTGACGCACGAGAATCACGTATGCGAGGACAGGAATCACCAGCCCGAGGAACCCGAAATATGACCACTGGAGCGCATTTGTTGTTGCAAAAAGCCGCCCCAAGTGAACAATTCGCTCAACAATCTGGTCAAAAATTCCACCGGAAGCCTGACCTGAGCCTGACACTCTCGCTATCCCATTGTAGCCCAGAGTGAGGTCGAGGAAGGAATTCTTGGTACTCCCGCCAAAATATGGACGCGATTGAGGCGAGACAAGCGCGGCAGGAAGTGCCCACACGCCGAGGGTAGCCAAAAAAGATGCCAGATGCGCAAGGAGCCCGCTACACCGTCGTCGCCAAGATCCATGGAAATAGAGAGCAACAGTGAGATAGAGCGCAGGGAAAATCAGCGCAACTTGGAGCTGCTTTGTTAAAAACCCAAACCCAAGTAACGCACCTGATACAGCTAACCACCGGATCCGTCTCCGGGCGATTGCCTTGATGGCGGCTGCTGCTGATGCTGTCATGATCAGAGCGAGAAGCGCATCGGGATTGTTATAACGAAACATCAGAGCAGCGACAGGAGTGAGACCGAAAAGAACCACTCCTCCCCCAGCGCAGAAAAGCCGTACACGTTCGTCGCGATCAAACAATGCCGTACGAATCATTGCAAAAATGAGCGCTGCAGTGAGTCCTCCCATGATGACCTGCGGGAAAATCACTGCCCACGGATGCAAGCCGAAAATTTTGATCATCATTGCCGGTAGCCACAAGGCCAGCGGTGGTTTATCGACACTGATAAAGCCCGCAGGATCAACTGCGCCCCACAGCAACGCATTCCACGATTGCGCTCCGGCCCATGACGCTGCAGCGTAGAAATTGTTTGCGTAGCCATTTGCACCGAGATTAATTGACCAGGCCGCGATCACAATAAGACAGAGGAATACGCACAAGACCTTCTCGCGACGGGTCCATGTCATGTCACTGTTCGTCATTAATATGCTCCAAGTTGCAACAGAAACGAGTGAAAATACACCAGGTGAAGGCTGCCCATGCAGCGAGCTCAACGCCGACAATGGCGAGATTCACACCGGGGCCGATATGGAAGAATTTCGCGTACGTCACGCACGTCACCAGCGTTTCAATCATCAGGAAAGGCCAGAAATTGCGCGCACTCACCGCGAGCAGGATGAGGATGACCTGCAAAAGGTAGGAATATCTTTCGTGCATCGCCGGAAGAAAACAGAAGCATGTCCAGACCATCCACGCACTTGCTGCGAAATAGCTTGTCCAGGTATCGAGACGAACTTTCTTCAAGGTGATTGCGAAGAAACCGACTGCGAGGATCATGCCGCAAACGAGGATCGCTGGTCGATGGAGAATATCGAAACGATCCGGGAAGAAGTACCAAAAACTTGGTGCGTTGACCACCATATGTGGAAAATCACCAGTTTGTCCCGCATAAATCGACAATGGCGCCAACAGGGAACGACCAAAGAAATAGGCAAGAATTCCGCTCCCCCAGAATGTCGCTGCTGCGTAGGCCAACTCCGGGAATGGGAACCGGCGTCGCAGAACATAAACGGCGACGATAAAGGGCATGATAAAGATCGTTTGAAGCTTCAGTGCGAACGCAAGTCCCAGGGAAAGCCCAGACGCTGCGTAGCGTTTTTCGTAGAGGAACACAAGTGTCCATAACGCAGCAAGCGAATACATTGAATCGCACTGGCCCCACCATCCAGAATTAATGACGAATGGCGGAAGAAGCATGAGTGCCAGGTATGCCACGCGTGCGGGCTGATCAGTGCGTGATGTCCCAGTGATCCGTGCTGCGATGTGTGCTGCCGACATGGCGAGAAGAACATCGAAAATGATCGAAACGGTCTTATAGAGGAATACTGCCGGGAGTGGAATGTAGGTTAAAGCGGCAATAAGAGTTTGATAAAGAAGGCCATAGTTGCCAACCTGTTCAGACAGAGATGCGATTCCGCGTGAGTGCATCTGTTCAAACCACGGCAATAAAAACCATTTCATGTCCGCGGAGATGAGCGGTGTTCCCAAGAAACGTACAATCAAGCCTAGTGCAGTGACCAATATAAAATAATGTCGAGGCGCGAGACGTGGTCTCTGTTGAGCAGTGGATGTCATAGAAAACTCCGGCATTTAGTCGGCATTGTCAGGGATATTCTTCCTTGAGGGTAACGGATCGTGAAAAAGCTTGAGTGCTGCCACGCAGGCAACTATTGCGGTAATCAACATTACCTTGAGCACAGATACTGGCTCGTCTCCCCATATCATCGCATATGTCACGGTGAGAGCTGATCCGATTCCAGTCCATACTGCGTAGGCCGTCCCGACGGGGATTCGTTTGAGAGCCCATCCCAAACCTCCCATCGACACTGCCATCGCGACAACAAAGATAAAGGAAGGGAAAAACACCGTCAAAGCGTGCGATTGTCCGAGAGCAGTGGCCCAGATCGCCTCGCAGAATCCCGAAATAATAAGAACAGCCCAAGCCATTATGCCACCGCCTTCAGCCCGATAACGCATGCGACGAGAACTACCAATACCGCAATTTTCACATAACTAGCTCGTTCTTCACCGGTGACCATAGCATACATTACTGTCAACGATGCACCCGTTGCCGTCCATACCGCATACGCAGTACCGGTAGGGATCTGAGTCATTGCCATTGCAAGCCCAGCAAGCGAAAGAATGGAAGCGAGGACAAAAACTACAGTGGGTGTACGCTTCGTAAAACCATCGGACTTCGCCAGGGCAATTGCCCACACAGCTTCCATCAGGCCAGAGCATAGCAATATGAACCATGCCATCAACAATCCTTTGCTGGCCGTCGGTCATGTGCGGGTACGGCTCCCTCGTCCGCGGGCGGGATTGACGCCTGCCCACAGGCTAGCACATCACATTGCAGCTGAAATGCCAGCCTGAGGGATGGAGATATCAATCTCTATCCCTCAGGCATAATGCCATGACAAGTGGCTACTTGCGCTTGCGGCGTTCACGTACTCGAACGGAAATCTCGATAGGAGAGCCTTCAAAGCCGAAAGCTTCGCGCAATTTGCGCTCGATGAAACGACGGTACGAGGCTTCAAGGAAGCCCGTGGCAAAGAGGACAAAACGTGGCGGTCGATTTGATACCTGCGACGCAAACATAATGCGTGGCTGTCGGCCACCGCGCACTGGATGCGGGTGTGCAGCAGCGAGTTCACCGAGGAAAGAGTTGAGCTTGCCAGTGGTGATGCGCTTGTCCCACGATTCGAGCGCTTCGTTCATTGCAGTTGTCAAGCGGTTTGTGTGCCAGCCAGTCTTAGCCGACAGGTTCACGCGACGAACCCAGGGCATCTGAACCAGTTCTTTTTCTAATTCGCGATCGAGATTATAACGGCGTTCCTCATCAACCAGATCCCACTTATTCGCAATGACGATCATTGCGCGACCTGCATCGATAACCTGTTGCATCACTCGGATATCCTGCTCTGTCAACGCAACCGACGCATCGATAAGAACTAGCCCGAGTTCGGCCTTCTCTACCGCGTTCTGAGTACGAAGCGAGGCGTAGTAATCTGCGCCACGGGTCAGGTGGACACGTCGGCGGATACCCGCAGTATCGACGAACGTCCACGGTTGGTTGTCCAACATCACGACTTCGTCGACAGGATCGCGGGTTGTTCCCGCAAGAGGATCAACGACGACGCGGTTCTCTCCAACAAGCTGGTTGAGTAGGGACGACTTACCTACATTCGGACGCCCAACCAAGGCAATTCGACGTGGCCCCACGCCGGGGCGAAGTGAGGCAGTAGCAGACTTTTCAGGCATAATTCGGGTGACTTGATCGAGAAGATCGCCTGTGCCTCGTCCATGAAGAGCAGAAACAGGGAACGGCTCTCCCAAACCTAACGACCACAGCATTGCCGCGTCGGACTCGCCTTGTGGTCCATCCACTTTATTCGCAGCAAGGACAATCGGCTTACCTGATCTGCGTAACAGTTCAATGATGAACTCTTCAGTATTTGTCGCACCTACTGTGGCATCAACAACCAGGACAATGACGTCAGCTTCATTAATCGCCAGTTCGGACTGATCGGCAACAGACTTGTCGATGCCATCAAGATCTGGTTCCCAACCTCCAGTATCGAGGAGAGTGAATTGCTTTCCGTTCCATTCGGCATCGTAGCGCACACGATCACGTGTGACACCGGGGCGATCTTGAACCACCGCCACGCGCTTCCCCACGATTCGATTGACCAGTGTCGATTTCCCTACGTTCGGGCGTCCAACGATTGCGACGACGGGGAAACCCGCTGGACGCTGAAGGATCTCATCCTGATCAGCGAGTTCCAGAAGTGCTTCGTCTTCGTCTTCCAGTTCGTAGTCCTCCAGGAACGAGCGCAGCATGTCAACACGCTGCAGGTCGTCCTCGAACTCCGTGTACTTCTCAGTCATGTGTGTTCCTTACATCAGCGATTGGATCGCGTCTACCACTTGCTCAATAGTGAGGGCGGACGAATCAATTGTGGTCACATTATCAGCGGCATGCATAAATTCCGACACTGTTGAATCAGCCTTATCCCGGTCAACAACTTCCGCACGAGTTGCCGCAATCGCAGCGTCGCTCGCATCGCCACGAACTTCGCGCGCACGTCGGGCGAGTCGAGCTTCTTCGGAAGCCGTCAGAAGGACACGCACATCAGCGTCGGGCGCAACGACGGTAGTGATATCACGACCTTCAGCGACGATTCCCCTGCCACCCGAGTATCCGCCAGTCTGCTCCGAAGTAATAATTTCGCGTTGGAATTGACCAAGCGTGTCACGGACGCCGAGGTTAACGGCCACCTTTGAGACAACACGTGACAGTGACGGTTCACGAATGGCGGCAGTGATGTCACGTCCATTCACAACAAACGTTTGATTATGGGGATCAAGAGGTGGCGTAAACGGCATGGTTTTTGTTGACTCAACTACGGCGTCGTGATCGTCGAGATCAATTTTGCATTCTTGCGCCCACCATGCTGCAGCACGGTACATTGCTCCCGTATCAAGATAAGCCAATCCCTTACGATGGGCGATCATCTTCGATACTGTTGATTTGCCCGATCCCGACGGGCCATCGATGGCAATAATCATTTACATCCCCACCATATGCATAAGCGCGCCAAGTTCGCTTCCCGCAACCTGACGGTAACGTCCAGGTTTGAGGTGACCAACCTGAATATTTGCGAACTGAGTGCGCACAAGTTCCATCACCGGATGTCCAACTTCTTCCATCATACGGCGCACGATGCGGTTACGCCCTGAGTGCAGTGTCACTTCAATAATGGAATTCTTGCGCTGCGATTCACGAAGAACGAATTTGTCAACGTTAATTGGCCCATCTTCAAGAGTAATGCCCTTTTCGAGAACCTTGCCAAGACCACGGGTGACCGTACCTTCGACACGAGCGATGTAGGTTTTTGGAATTTCATAGCTGGGGTGTGTGAGCCGATGAGCCAGTTCACCGTCATTGGTCAAGAGGATCAGGCCTTCCGTATCGATGTCCAAACGTCCAACGTGGAAGAGACGCTCGGGTCGATCAGAGACATATTCAGCCAGTGTGCGTCGACCTTGGTCGTCATGCATCGTCGAAACGACACCCGGTTCCTTGTAAACGGCAACCGTAAACTTCGATTGATCAAGCTGGACAGGCATACCATCGACATGAATGGACACCGAAGTGGGATCAACACGGATTCCCAACTGACGGATGACCTGTCCATTCACTTCGACGCGGCCTTCCGAGATCAGTTCCTCGGCGGCTCGACGCGAGGCTACCCCAGCGTGTGACAAAATCTTTTGCAAACGTTCGCCATTCGGGTTGTGCATATCTTGCTGTCTCATGGCAGCTCCTTCTCAATTTCTTCAAGTTCATCATCGCTAGGCAAGTACGGTGCGAGCGGTGCAAGTTCCTCAAGGCTATTCATACCCATCTTCTCAAGGAAAAGCTCGGTTGTCCCGTAAAGCCCGGCACCGGTGGCAGGCGCCACTGCAATTTGCTCCACAAGACCTCGTGTTTGCAAAGTCCGAATAACAGAATCTACCTCAACTCCGCGTATTGCGGCAATCTGTGCACGTGTCACCGGTTGTTTATACGCAATGACGGCTAAAGTCTCGAGAGCTTGCTGCGACAGCCTTGAGCTTTGTCCAGAAGTCACAAAACCTGCGACGACGTCGGCGTAGCGCGGATTCGAATACAAGCGCCACCCTCCCCCGACTTCACGTATGTGAAAACCTCGTGGATATTCGGCATCAATAGTGTATTCATTTTGCAAGTTGCGTAAAAGCTCCAAAGTCTCTTTTTCTGGAGAATCAATTGCAAATGCCAACGCTTTGAGTGGCACCGGCTCACTGGCCACCATCAAAATAGCTTCGAGTGCGCCTTTCTTCTGTGCTGCTTGAGGCATCCTTCTCCTGGTGTGCTATTCGTTTAATGATGAGCGGTTGGAGCGCTCCCGCTTGTTCCACATGGATCAATCCGCTACGTATTAACTCGAGAACTGCCATAAAACGCGAAATAATCGTTGGCACATTTGGCGTATCAGCGCAGAGCTGTGCAAACGATATTTCCTCGCCGACAGCAAGTTTATCGCGAATATAGGCGATCTGAGAGTCAACGGACACAACTGGGTCGTGAAGATGGGTGATCCCAATCTCGGGTGGCTTACGCAAAAAAGCTTCTGAGGCAAAACGAGCCAGATCGCTTGGCGTGATGCGCAAGTCGACCTGTGGAAGAAGACCACGGAAATATTCCTCTAGCGGAACTTGCCTGGGAAAGGACAAAGATTGACTTGCAAGTTGCGCAGCAAAAACGCTAGCGACATCTTTAAATGCCCGGTATTGAAGGAGCTTAGCGAAAAGAAGATCGCGCGCTTCGAGTAACTCGTAGGTGTCTTCGTCGGCACTGTTGTCGCGTGGAAGCAACCGTGCTGCTTTTAAATCGAGCAATGTCGCTGCCACTAGGACGAACTGTGACATTTGGGACAGATCTGCTTCGTCCTGAGCAGCGACAAAAGCTAAGAATTCATCGGTAACTTCACCGAGTGCGACCTCTGTAATGTCAAGCTGTTTGCGGGCAATCAGTGCCAGAAGCACCTCAAATGGTCCGGAGAAAACGTCAAGCTCGACGGCAAATCCACCGGCGGAGTCATCCAGGAGACTCGATTGATCCATCAGGCGGACGCGCCGCGGGCAATCAATTCGCGCGCGAGACGCTTGTATGCGAGCGAACCTTGATGCTGTGGAGCGAAGGTGGTGATTGGCTCGGCCGCGATCGTCGCATCAGGGAATTTCACTGTGCGAGAGATCCTCGTGTTGAAAACCTTTTCCTTGAACTGCGCTTGGATCGTGGCAATGACTTCGCGAGCATGAAGAGTACGTGTATCCACCATCGTCAGGAGAACACCGTCAATTTCCAGCTTGGGGTTTAGACGATCCTGAACACGCTGGATCTGTTCTACCAGCAGCGCAACGCCACGCATAGCAAAGAATTCTGCCTCCAACGGAATGATCACTCCATGGGCTGCGGTGAGGGCATTGACTGTCAGGAGGCCCAATGACGGCTGGCAATCGACAATGACGACATCGTAATCATTAGCACACGGCGAGAGAACCCGGGTCAGTGCCTGTTCGCGTGCGACTTCATTAATGAGCTGAATTTCAGCAGCAGACAACTCAATATTGGCAGGCAAGATATCGAGGTTGTCCACGGACGTGTGTTGAATAATCCGGTACGGATCAGGCTTGAGCGAGAGCAACTCATCATAGATAGTCCGATCAAGAGCATTGGCATTGATTCCTAGGCCAGCTGATGCTGCACCCTGAGGATCGAAATCAACGATCAGAACCTTACGTCCATACCCTGCCAAAGACGCCGCGAGGTTGATCGACGTCGTAGTTTTGCCGACGCCGCCCTTCTGGTTACACATCGCGATAATGCGCGCTGGGCCGTGGGACTCCAGCTCCTGTGGAAGGGGGAAGTCCTGATCACCATCATGAAAAAGCTCGATCTGTTCTGCACTCACAGAACTAAATCTACCGGAAAACTATGCGTGCCACGCACGTGGGTGAGCACTCGCATAGACTTCTTGAAGAGTTTGCGGGGAAACCAGAGTGTAAATCTGAGTAGTGGTAACGGATGCGTGACCAAGCATTTCTTGAACGACACGCACGTCTGCTCCTCCTTGAAGAAGATGAGTGGCGAATGAATGGCGGAAAGTATGCGGAGATATTCCTTCAATTCCGGCACGTGCGGCAATCTGTTGGATAACTCCCCAAGCACTTTGCCGCGAGAGAGGCTTTCCTCGAGTATTGAGGAAAAGAAATGACGATCCCGCTCCTTTTGCTGCGAGGGTTGGACGTCCCCGCACGATATACGCTTCGAGAGCATCGATCGCGAACTGTCCTAATGGCAAGATCCGTTCCTTGCGGCCCTTGCCAAAAAGACGGATCGACGATGTCTCAAAAGAAATATCGTCGGCAGTTAATGCCACAGCTTCGGAAATGCGTGCACCCGTGCCGTAGAGAATTTCCACTAGTGCGCGGTCGCGTAATGACGTTGGCGTGTCTCCAACTGACGAGATCTCAATGAGCGTTACCATCTGCTCCACAGAAATCGCCTTGGGAAGCCGAGCACCGATTTTAGGTGGATGGAGATCTGCTGTTGGATTCGTCTGCGCCATCCTCTCGTCTAGCAAAAACGAGTGGAACTGCCGCACCGCAGTAACCATTCGCGCAACTGACGACACCGCCATGTTGAGCTCTTGACGCAGGTAATCGACAAACGACGCAGCGTCTTCTTCACCGACGTCGGCGAAATTTTGGATCGAACGTGAAACGAGATGATGTGCATATTTCGTCAGATCGTGTCGGTATGCCTCTAACGTATTCGGGGAGACTGAGCGTTCGACATGCAGGTAGGTCAGGTATTGCTCAAGTTGCCGATTCATCACTGGCGTTACATCATCCATCAGACTCCTCCCGCTCATTTGACATGATTCTTTCACGATTGGGCATGTGTTGCGGGATTAAAACACGGACATCTCAGGTTAGAATCACAGGTGAAACGTCTTCCGAAAGAAGAAAGAAGGAAAGCTTTTATGTCTGAGTTCAACTGGACTGAGCAAGATCAGCTTGCTGTTGAGGTTGGCCGCGGTTTGACCGCAGACGCCGTGCAGAATGTCGGTAACGGACATCCGGGAACCGCGATCTCACTCTCAGGTGTCGCCTACACGCTTTTTCAGAAGGTGATGAATTTCGACCCAGAAGATGATCAGTGGCTCGGCCGTGACCGCTTCGTACTCTCAGCTGGACATTCCTCGCTGACTTTGTACAACCAGCTTTTCTTTGCCGGAGCCGGCCTTGAGATTGAGGATCTGAAGGGTTTGCGTCAATGGGGATCGCTTACCCCTGGGCACCCGGAATATGGACATACTCGCGGCGTTGAAACCACCACTGGCCCGCTTGGTCAGGGAATTTCAAACGCCGTCGGCATGGCGATGGCGACGCGCCGTATTCATGGCCTTCTCGATCCCAACACCCCTCTTGGCGATTCCCCGTTTGATCACTACACATTCGTGATCGCGGGTGAGGGCGATCTCGAGGAAGGGGTTGCTTCCGAAGCGTCGTCGATTGCTGGTACCCAGCGACTGGGTAATTTGGTTGTCCTCTACGATGAGAATGACATCACTATCGAAGACAACACATCGATTGCCTATACGGAAGACGCTCTGGCTCGCTACGAAGCATATGGTTGGCACACCCAAACTGTTGATTTCCGAAATGGTGGCGACTACTTGGAGAACTTCGAGGCGGTATTCAACGCCATCGAAGAGGCGAAGAAGGCCACTGATCGCCCATCAATCATCAAGCTCAAGACCATCATCGCCTGGCCCTCGCCAAACATTCAAGATTCCGCAGGTGCCCATGGCAACGCACTGGGCGATGAAGAGATTCGTCGACTGAAAACCCTCATCGGTCTGAACCCGGACACGACATTTGAAGTCCCGGACGGCTTGCTTGAGTACACACGTCAACAGGCGGCTGATCGCGCGGCCGCAGCGCATGAAGCGTGGGACGCGAAGTTCGAGGCATGGAAGAACACGAATCCTGATAAGTTTGCACTTTATCAGCGACTCTTGACCCGTTCACTTCCTGAAGGGTGGCAGAAGGCTCTTCCGGTATTTGAGCCCGGCAAGAAGATTGCCACTCGTGCAGCTTCGGGCAAGGTTCTCAACGCGCTCAAGGATGTTCTTCCAGAACTATGGGGTGGTTCAGCAGATCTTGCTGGGTCAAACAACACCACAATGGATGGAGAGCCGTCCTTCGTCCCGTCGGATCGCGGTTCAGCAAAATTCCCGGGCAATGAATTCGGGCGCACACTTCACTTCGGCATTCGCGAACATGCGATGGGTTCGATCCTCAACGGTATTACTCTCGAAGGCCTCACGCGCGTCTATGGTGGCACATTCCTGGTGTTCGCCGATTACATGCGTCCGCCAGTTCGTCTCGCATCAATTATGAAAATCCCGTCGATCTTCATCTGGACTCACGACTCGGTAGGCGTGGGCGAAGACGGCCCTACTCATCAGCCGGTTGAGCATCTGTGGGCATACCGTGCAATCCCTGGACTGGATATGGTTCGCCCTGCAGACGCTAACGAGACATCGTGGGCATGGCGCGGAATCCTTGAAAACACAACAAATCCAGCCGGCCTGGTTCTGACACGTCAAGGTGTACCTGTGTTTGAACGCGGTGAAGGTGCTGCTCACGGAGACGTGTTGGCCTCGGCTGAGGGTACGCTCAAGGGCGGCTACGTTCTGGCTGATTCGGAGAAGGTCGACGTCGTACTGATTGCGACTGGCTCGGAGGTTCAACTTGCGCTCGATGCACGTGCCGCACTCGCACAAGAAGGAATCGGTGCGCGTGTAGTGTCGATGCCATGTCTTGAATGGTTCAACAAGCAAGATCGCGAGTACCGTGACTCGGTCATTCCTGCGTCGGTACGCGCACGTGTTTCAGTGGAAGCAGGCGTGACTTTCGGCTGGGCAGGAATTGTCGGCGACGCCGGCCGTAGCGTCGGAATCGACCACTTCGGCGCATCTGCTGACGGCTCACTCCTGATGGAGAAATTTGGTATGACGTCAGCACACGTCGTCGAGGCTGCGAAGGAATCAATCGTAGCCGCTCAGTGACGCTAGCAGACGGGTGACAAGAATACTTGTCACCCGTCTGTCTCGTCTGAAGCTTTTCTGGAATTCTTTGAGATTAATGAACGTTATCAGTCCATGACTGATGCTTGAAAAAGGAGAACGATTCGTGGGCAGTTGGGAAAATCCGCTTGTCATGCCCTGGGACAGTCGCCTCGAACGCGTGGCAGGCCCAGCCGGTTTGGTACTTTTCGGTTTAACCGGTGACTTATCCAAAAGAAAGATTTTGCCAGCGATCTACGATCTTGCACATCGCGGATTACTTCCACCATCATTTACCTTGATTGGTGTGGCTCGTCCTAAAAAGGGGATCGAGGATTTCTCGCAGATGGCTGAGGAAGCGATCCGGGCCGGGACAAATACAGGGATCGATGAGCGCGTGCTTTCCCAGCTCATGAGCGGTTTTCGCCAGGTGATTGGCGATTATACGTCGCCACAGACCTTTTCCAAACTCGCTCAGGAACTGACGCGGGCGGAAGAGGAACGCGGGACGGGAGGAAATTATGCTTTCTACCTCGCGATTCCTCCCAAACTCTTTCCCCACGTGCTTGAGGAACTCAAGGGCGCGGGTCTAGATAAACATGAGAATTCTGGCTGGCGTCGAGTCATGATCGAAAAACCTTTTGGACATAATCTTGAGTCTTCACGCGAACTCAATGATACCGTCATGAGTGTTTTTAACGACAATGAAATTTTCCGCATCGACCATTATCTCGGTAAAGAAACCGTTCAGAATATTTTGGCTCTTCGCTTTGCCAATGAACTTTATGAACCCTTATGGAACAACGCTCACGTTGATCACGTCGAAATCACCATGGCTGAGGACATCGGTATTGCTGGTCGCGGCGGGTACTACGATGGTGTCGGCGCAGCGCGCGATGTCATCCAAAACCATCTTCTTCAGCTCCTTGCTTTAACAGCGATGGAAGAACCCACTGCCTTTACACCTGAGGCGCTGCGGCTTGAAAAAGAGAAAGTGCTCAGCGCAACTCATTTTCTCGGATCGGTGGAAGAATCCTCCGTTTTTGCCCAGTACGATTCTGGGTGGCAGGGCGGCGATTACGTCACGTCATTTATCGATGAAGATGGAATCGCAAATGACTCACGAACAGATACCTACGCTGCGTTCCGCCTTGGTATCAATAATCGACGGTGGGCTGGCGTGCCTTTCTATCTGCGCGCAGGTAAAAGATTGGGTCGACGCGTCACTGAAATTGCCTTGACTTTCCGTACTCCCCCATTTCAGTTTTTTGCTGACGAAGCAGTAGCGAATGTCAATGCGAACACACTTGTGATTCGTATCCAGCCGGAAGAAGGCGTCACATTCAAATTCGGTGCGAAAGTTCCAGGCTCCCAAACAATTTTGCGTGATGTCACAATGGATTTCGGATACGGACATGCCTTTACCGAATATACGCCTGAAGCTTATGAGCGCCTGATTCTTGATGTTCTCATGGGCGAAGAACCTCTGTTCCCGCAACAAACGGAATTGGAGTTGTCATGGGTATTGGTAGATCAGGCCACACAGTATTGGGAGACAGCACAGCGCAAGATTCCTCGGTATGCACCTGGTTCATGGGGACCACGAGAAGCAGATGAGATGTTGGAACGGGATGGTCGCGCCTGGCGTCGCCCGTAAGGAGAGAAAATGTACGAACTTAAAGCAACAACGTCGGCGTATGTGAGCCGATGGTTGGAAGGGCAGCGGACCACTGATGGTTCTTCCTCTCTTACCCGTGTGGTGACGCTCGTGGCTGTCAGTCCTTCAGAGGAAGCGGTTTCTGAGGTGATTAACTCCGTTCTCGGAGTCGCCCGAGCGCATCCTGCACGAATCATCGTTGTTCTCGAAGACCCTGACGTCGACGCCCCGGGTGAGAATGAGAGCAAAGAACCGCGTCTCGATGCTCAAATGATTCTTGGGGATACCGCTGGATTAGCTGAAATAGTGATCTTGCGCCCATCAGGTGGCGCTGGAACGGATCTTGGCAGTCTCGTCATGCCACTTGTCCTTCCCGATACTCCCCTTATTTCTTGGTGGCCTCAAGATGCGCCGTCGTCCCCGTCGACGACGAGTATCGGCAAGATTGCTCAACGCAGGATTACTCATGTCAATTCAGTTGACGATCCTGTAGTGCGACTAGGTGAGCTCGCCGCGAATTATTCCCCTGGTGACACGGATCTTGCGTGGGCAGGGTTAACCATTTGGCGTGGACACCTGGCGTCAATACTTGATGAGCCTCCGCACGAACAGATCAAGCAAATCAGGGTGGTGGCAAATTCGGAGAAAGGTGGTGCTCACCTCCTGGCGGCGTGGCTTGAGCTACGTCTCGGTGTCAGAGTCGAGCTTTCCCATGGCGGCGGCGAAGGGATTGATTCGGTAACTTTTGTTCGTCATGATGGTGAGCTCCAGATCGATAGGCCAGTCGGGAGCGAGCACGCTTTTATCCGACGACCGCATCGCAAGGCGCTTGAAGTAACCATGCCAATGCGAAATTCTCAAGCGATGTTGATTGAAGAGCTTCGCGTCATGGGCGAGGATCGCGAATATCGCGAAGTACTTCGCCGATTTGCCGCCCAAAGGGCGTCATCTCACAGTTGAGATATATTTTGAAGATAATAAATGTGTTGTGGGGGGGGGGGTTGGGGGGGCCCCCCCCAAATAACGATAGTGAGTTTTTTTTGGTGTACGGGACACC